>NZ_JBFARL010000081.1:0-33873 GCF_040674655.1 Actinomadura sp. NPDC049753
CGGACGCCGAGGTGCCGCGCCAGAAGCCCGACCAGCTCGGGCAGGTGCGGGGTTGCGTCGTCCAGGACCCAACACGCCGTCAGCGCCCCTGGAGGCCGCGGACGTTGTCGCCGAACGTCCAGCTCTTCGACCCGTCCCAGTTGATCGACCAGGTCATCAGGCCTTTCAGCTGGCCGTTGAAGCGGTTCCACGCCTGGCCGACGAGGCTCGGCGACATGTAGCCGCCGCCCGCGCCCGGCTGCGCCGGCAGCCCCGGGGCCTGCTTGTCGTACGGGACCTTGATGGTGGTGCCCTGGACGGTGAGGCCGTTGTTCAGGCACTCGGTCTGCTTCACGAAGCCCTCGACCGTCCCGGCGGAGTAGGAGTCGCCCGAGCAGCCGTACATGCTGCCGTTGTAGTACTGCATGTTCAGCCACCACAGCCGGCCGTTGTCCGCGTACTTCTTGACGATCGGCAGGTAGGCGCCCCAGATCGAGCCGTAGGTGACGCTTCCGCCGGTCACGTACGCGGTCTCCGGGGCCATCGTGAGCCCGAATTTGGACGGCATCTGGCCGAGCACGCCGTCGATGATGCGGATCAGGTTGGACTGCGACGCCGACAGCTGGTTGATGTTCCCGCTGCCCGACAGGCCCGTCTCGATGTCGATGTCGATCCCGTCGAAGTTGTACTTCTTCAGGATCGGCACGACCGTCTGGACGAACCGGTCGGCGACGGCGCTGGAGCTGAGGTCGATGCCCGCGGCGGCGCCGCCGATCGACATCAGGATGGTCGCGCCCGCGGCCTTCGCCGCGCACATCTGGGCGGGGGTGGAGACCTTCACCGTCGAGTCCATGCCGTCCTCCCACAGGACGGTGCCGTCCGAGCGGATGACGGGGAACGCCGCGTTGATCACGTTGTAGCCGTGCTGCTTGATCACCGGGTTGTCGATCGGCGTCCAGCCGAACGGCGGGTGGACGCCGTTGGACGCGCCGTCCCAGTTCTCCCAGTAGCCCTGGAGGATCTTGCCGGCGGGCCTGGACTTCACCGCGCAGGTCTCGTCCCCGCCGGGCGGCGGGGTGGTCGGCGGGTCCGTGGGCGGCGTGGTCGGTGGCGTGGTCGGCGGCTCCGTCGTGTCGCAGGTGCCCAGCTCGCGCCAGAGCGTGGCGGTGGACGCGGGGTTCCAGTTCGCGCCGGGGTAGGCGGTGTGGGCGACGATCGCCTCGTAGCCGCGGCCGCTGTAGACGACCTTGTCGCCGACCTTGTAGGAGGTGCCCTCCGCCCAGGCCGGATACGTGCAGGCGATCGCGGACGCGGGCTGGGCCGACGAGGGCGCGGAGACCGCGACCAGCGTGCCGAACGACAGGACGGCCGCCGCGGCGGCGGAGGCCAGCGCGGCTCCGGCCGCGCGTCTGGAGGGTCTGCGCTCGAAGTGCGCGTGCTTGGGCTTCACGGGGGACGACTCCTCGGCTGAGCGGGACACAGAGGAGCCGGTGCAGGAGCCGAACAAGTCCCGCCGGGACGGGACTCTCCCAGAGCAAGGCACATACCACCGGCGTGGACGCCAGTTAGAGGGTAACCGTCCCGCCCGGGCCCGTGAAGCCCTCGAAAAGGGGGTCGTTCAGAAGATCGCGGTGCGGTCCGACGGGACGATCTCCTGCCCCAGCGGAGTGAGCGAGATCGGGATCAGCTTGAAGTTGGCGATGCCGAACGGGATCCCGATGATCGTGATGCAGAGCAGGACGCCGGTGACGAGATGCCCGAGGGCCAGCCACCACCCCGCGAAGACGATCCAGATGATGTTCCCGATGAGCGAACCCGCGCCCGCGTCCCGCCTGGGGACGGTCGTCCGGCCGAACGGCCACAGGGCGAAGCCCGCGATGCGGAACGAGGCGATGCCGAACGGGATCGTGATGATGAGGACGCAGCAGATCAACCCGGCGACCACGTAGCCCATCGCCATCCAGAAGCCCGCCAGGACCAGCCAGAGGACGTTCAGCAGCGTGCGCACGAGTTCCCCCCGAGAGTAATCAGATGCTGTTATTTCACACCGCCTCCCGACTCAAACCGGCCGGCCGTGTGAAGAAGACCGTAGGGGGCCCCGTCCGGTCGCGAACGCGCTTGACCTTGACACGGTGACAGGCTCTTCACTGCGACCAGGGAGGTGGTCCCGATGACCATGCCGGATACGGTCCGGGCTATCCGGGGGCTGGAGAACGGCGACGCGTCGGTACGGCTGCGCGCGGCGATGGCGGTCGGCACGGCCCCCGACCCGGCGTTCGTCGACAAGCTCCTCGAACGGTGCGCGGTCGAACCGGAGTTCTTCGTGCGCGACATGCTCACGTGGGCGCTGACCCGCCACCCGTCCTCGACGACGGTTCCGAAGCTCGTCGAAGAACTCCGCTCGGAGCACGCGCAGGCTCGAAGCCAGGCCCTGCACACGCTGTCCAAGGTCGGGGACCCGCGGGCGTGGCCGGCGATCACGCGGGAGCTCCTGACCGACGCCGACGGCGAGGTGGCGCGGAGCGCCTGGCGAGCGGCGGTCGTGCTCGCGCCCGAAGACGAGCGGCCCGCGTTGGCGGCGGTGCTGGCGTCCCAGCTCGGGCGCGGTGAGCGTCCGATGCAGCAGAGCCTCAGCCGGGCGCTGATCGCGCTCGGCGAGGTGATCGTGCCGGTGCTGCGCACCGCCCAGGCGGGCCCCGACCCGCGCGTGCGCACGCACGCGATCGCCACGGAACGGCTGCTGCGCGACCCGGACGCCGGGTTCGAGTTCGCGATCGAGGAGGCGAAGCGCATCATGGCTCTCGGCGCGACCCGACAGGAGGAGTGACGGACGGTGTTGATCGGGGATGTGGCACGGCGGTCCGGGGTCAGCGCCCGCATGCTCAGGCACTACGAGTCGCTCGGCCTGGTGCGGCCGACGGGCCGTACCGGCGCCGGTTACCGCGAGTACTCCGGCGAGGACATCCGGCGGATCTTCCACATCGAGAGCCTGCGGTCATTGGGGCTGTCGCTGCGTGAGGTCGGGCGCGCGCTCGACGACCCCGGCTTCGCGCCCGCGGAGCTCGTCGCCGACCTCGTCCACCGGACGCGGGAACGCATCGCCCGCGAGACGGAGCTGCTCACGCGGCTCCGCCGGATCGACGCCGCGGAACCCGCCGACTGGGAGGACGTCCTCCAGACCGTCGCGCTCCTCCAGGCGCTGGGGTCGGAAAGCGCCGGGAAGCGCCAGCGCGCGGCCCTGTCCTCGGTCGAAGAAGTACCGGTGGAGGCACTGGTCGAGGCGGCCTTGAGCGAGACGGACACGAACGTCGCCGGAGCCCTTCGATGGGCTCTGGCGCGATCGGGCGACAGCGCGCTGGCGCCGCTGGCGCAGGGCCTCGGCTCACCGGCCGCCGAGGTGCGGAGACGGGCCGTCCAGGCGATCGCCGAGATACCGGGCGACGGAGCGACCGCACTCCTGCGGGAGGCCCTCACGAGCGCTGACATCGTGGTTCGCAGGCATGCGGCTCGGGCACTCGGGACACGGGGAGTGGAGGACGCCGTCCCGACGCTGATCGACATGATCGTCCAGGAGGCGAACGACGTCGACGCGGCCGACGCCCTGAGCACCCTGGCGAGCCGTCCCGCGCTGGCGGAGCAGATCGCCACCGGCCTCGTCGACCACCTCGCCCAGGGCGCCGCCGACTCGTCCGCCCGTCGACGGCTGACCCAGGCGCTGGCGGACATTCCGGGCCCCACGGCGTCCCGCGCCCTCGCGGACCTGTCCCAGGACGAAGACCACGCCGTCGCCCTCACCGCGACCTACATCCTGACCCTCCGCACCGACCGTTAGCCTCCCGTGCCGGTCAGGCTCGTTTCGCGTCCGCCGTCCGCCTCCCGCTGCCGGACGGCGTAGGTCAGGTGGGTCACCCTCGGGGAGTGCTCCGTGCGGATCGGCTCCAGGGCCACACGGCCCGCGTCCACGCCCTCGAACAGGCGGACTCCGGAGCCGAACAGCACGGGTGAGAGCGCGATCGAGAACCCGTCGACCAGGCCGGCGTTCACATACTCCAGGATCGTCGCGCCGCCGCCCGCGATGCGGACGTCGCGGTGGCCGGCGGAGACGGATCGAACGGGTCTTGTCGGATGACGATCACGACCGCTCTCCGCCGAGGTCAGTGGCAGCGATCGGCCGTGCCGGCGACGGACCAGAGGCGCTGGCGGACATCCCGGGCCCCACGGCGTCCCGCACCCTCGCAGACCTGTCCCGGGACGAAGACCACGCCGTCGCCCTCACCGCGACCTGCGTGCGGAGCCTCCGCGACGCGCACTGAGCCGAGGGGGTCAGGCTTGTGGGCTGTTCTCCAGCCATCCGGGGAGGGGTTCGCGGTTCTCGAGCCAGGCTGACGGGATGCCGTCGATCCCGGTGTTGGCGGCAATGATGCCGCCGACGATCGCGGCGGTGGTGTCCATGTCGCCGCCCGCTCTGACGCAGGCCCGGACGCCGGCCGGGTAGTCGTCCAGGTGGCGGGTGGATGCCCAGAGCGCGAACGGCACGGTGTCTTGGGCGGTGATGCGTGATCCGTTGCCCAGGGCTTGCGCCGCTTGCTCGGCCGTTGCCTTCTCGAGGCTGCGGGCGCGTTGGAGTCCCCGTCGGACGTAGGTCCCGGGGGCGTGGTCGAGTGCCGCCTCGATCAGGTCTTCAGCGGTGCCGGAGGCGGCGAGGGAGGCGGCGACGGCGACCGCGACGGCGCCTGCGACCCCTTCGGTGTGGGCGTGGGTGATCTCGGCTTGGAGGGCGGCCTCCGCGGCGGCACGCGCCGGGTCGCCGCCGTAGAAGGCGCCCAGGGGTGCGACACGCATGGCGGCGCCGTTGCCGAAGGAGCCGTTCCCGCCGAAGGACTCGGCCGTGGCGGTCCGCCACGGGTGTCCGTCACGGACGCGTTCGAGGAGTTCCAGGGCCCCGGCGCCGTAGCGGCGGCCGACGTCCATGCGTGCGGCGAAGGAGGCGGCGAGAGCGTCCTGGTCGATGCGTCCGTGACGGCGCAGGCAGGCGACGACCGAGCAGGCCATCTCCGTGTCGTCGCTCCACTCCCACGGGGGTGAAGGGAGGTCCGCGGCGGTGAGGTGCCGGTTGGCATGCAGGAAGAACTGGTCACCGAACGCGTCACCGACCGACAAGCCAGCCAGGGAGTCGTGCATGAGCACGGCCGCCCGTTCCGAGAGGCCGCGTTGGTCGTCGTTCATGGCAAAGGTCCCGACTGGCGTGGGGCACGGTGGACGCCGCTTCCGCGGCAGCCTATAGGGAACCAGGATTCTCGGGCCGCTCCTCACCCCCGACCCGGCCGAACCCGCCCGTCCAGCGAACGGCGGGAACCGTTCTGGGGACGGGAGGGTCGGATCGGGGTGATCACGGAAGGGGACGGTGTGGAGACAGGTAGTGGAGAGGCCGAGTTCCAGGAGGCGAAGTCGCTTCAGGAGCAGGGGCGGGTGCGGGAGGCCGAGCGGCTGTTCAGGGTGGCTGCCGAGGCGGGGCATGTCGGCGCCATGCTGAAGCTCGGCATCCTGGTCGTGGAGCGGGACGAGGGCGAGGCCGAGCGGTGGTGGCGCGCTGCGGCCGACGCGGGCGATCGGGTCGGGCAGTTCAACCTCGGCATCCTCTGCTCGGACCAGGGACGGGACGAGGAGGCCGAGAGCTGGTATCGCAGAGCGGCCGAGGCGGGCGAGGTCGACGCTCGGCACAATCTCGGGCTCCTGCTCATCCGCCGCCGTGATGTGCGGGGAGCCGCCGAGCAGTTCCGCATCGCGGCCGAGGCCGGGCACGCCGATTCGATCACCAACCTCGGTCTGGCGCTCGGTGAGGTGGGGCGGGCGGAGGAGTCCGAGGAATGGCTGCGGCGCGCCGCAGAAAAGGGCGACGGCCGTGCGCTCAGCGCCCTCGCCAACCATCTGTACTCCCAGGGCCGACGTGAGGAGGCCGACGAGTGGTGGGAGAAGGGCGCGGCTGCGGGTGACCCGGACTCCCTGTTCAACCTCGGTGTCCGTTGCGAGCACAAGGACGACATGGCCGGGGCCGAGGAGTACTTCCGCAGGGCCGGGCAGGCCGGGCATCCGCGTGGTGAGGCGAGGGCGACGGCCGTGGCGCGCGGAGTCCGCGCGAACGGCGCCCCCTACATGCCCGGCCTTTTCTGACCGGCCTCCTTTCGGGAGAGGGCGGCGGTCGACACGCCCCTCATGATTCTTCCCGGAGACTTCGCCGCGCACGACCGCCTGGTCAGGGCGCTGTATCAAGGGCGCCGGCTGACCGTGTCCGTCCTACGCGCCGGAGGCGGCCGTGCCGAAGGGGTTGTCGAGGACGTAGCGCCAGCGGCCGTCCGGGCCCCGGCGGGCGACGTCGGTGGCGGTGCCCTCGATGCGGACCGGGCCCTCGGGGGCCTCGCCTTCGATCACCCAGTCGACGATCAGCAGGGCGAGGTCGCCGGCGGAGTAGACGTGGCGCGGGGCGACCTTGATCGGCAGGCCGAGGGCCATGAAGCGGGCGTTGGCGGCGTGGGCGTCGGCGCCGGTCAGCGGGGTGCCCGGTTCGGGGACGAACACCGCCCCCTCCTCGTAGACCTCGGCGACCGCCGCCGGGTCGCCGCCGTTGAAGCGGTCGGCGAACACGTGCGGGACGTCCTCGGGGCGTTCGGCCAATGGGCGCATCGTCGTCCTTCCAGGTAGACAGGTCTGGGACGCGAAACGCTAGGAGGCGCTCTCGTGACTCACCAAACGGTCAGCAATCCGGGGCTGCCGGACGATCCGCGCGCGGACACGGCGGAGCCCACGCCGTCCTGCCCGGTGGAGATCACCCTGCACGCGCTGCGCGGGCGCTGGACGACGCTGGTGGTCCGCGAGCTTCTGCGGGGCGACCGCTCGTACAGCGAGCTGCGGCGGGCCCTCCCGGCCCTGTCCGACAAGGTGCTGGCCGACCGGCTGGCGCATCTCGCCGAGGCGGGCGTGCTCGAACGGGAGCGAAGGGCGGGCTGGCCGCCGCGCACGCAGTACGCGCTCACCCCGCAGGGCCGCCGCCTGGGACCGGTGCTCCAGGCCCTGTGGGACTGGGGCGCCGAGGCGTAGTCAGACGGTCGGGGCGAGGAAGTACTCGCGGGCGCGCATCCGCGCTTCAAGATCCTCCATCGAGGGGCTCCTCGGGGCGGGTGACGACGAACCCTCCGTCGCCGCCGTGGCCGACGATGCGGACCTCGTCGAAGCCGTCGCGGGGGCTCGGGCAGCGGAGTCGCTGGAGCGTGGCATGGATTCCGACGTCCGGCACCTGCAATTCGGGCGGGCGGGCCGCGTTGCGGTCCCTCGACGCGGCGACGTCGGGCGGGAACCAGTAGGCGGTGACGCGGGCGTCGTGGCGGCGGCCGAGGGCGATGAGCGGCTCCCACTCCTCCGGGGACGGGTTGGTGTTGTCGACGGCGACGGACCGGCCCGATTCGAGGGCCTCGGCGATGAGGCGGAGCTGCCGGGCCTGCTTGCGGCGGGCCGACCTCGGGAAAAGGTCCTTGCTCACGTGCACGTGGGTGGCGGAGAGGCACTGGCGGTAGAACGTCGTCTTGCCGGACGCCTGCAGACCGATGAGGATCGCGAGGTCGGGCATCAGGCGGGGGCGAGGGAGCCCACCAGGGCGGCGGCGGGGGTTTCGGTCGTCTCTCGGAACGACTCGCCCGCCCAGAGGTTGACGCTGTCCGGGTCGCCCTGGGCCGCGGACGCCCGGCGCAGCGGCGCCGTCACGTAGTGGACGTCCGGGTAGGCGGCGGGGGCGTCCCCCGAGTGCTCGGTGAGGAAGCGGTTGATCAGGCCGCGCGCGGGACGTCCGCTGAACGCCCTGGTCATCGCGGTCGAGGTGAAGCGGGGATCGGTGAGGGCGGCCTTGTGGACGGCGCTGGCGCCGCTCTCCGGGCAGCGCAGGAACGCCGTCCCGAGCTGGGCGGCGGCGGCGCCGAGGGAGAGGATCTCGGCGACGTCGGCGGCGGTGGCGAGGCCCCCGGCGGCGATGAGGCGCTGCCGGGTGATCTCGCGGACGGCCCGGAGCAGCGCGCGCAGCGGCAGCGGCTCGTCGAGGGTGTTGGCGAACGAGCCCCGGTGGCCCCCGGCCTCGGAGCCCTGGAGGCAGAGCGCGTCGGCGCCGGACGCCTGGCGGGCCTCGTCCGCGGAGGTCACGGTGACGACGACGGCGGCGCCGCGGTCCTTGAGGGCGCGGATGACGTCCGGGCCGGGGCAGCCGAACGTGAAGCTGACGACCGCGGGCGGGTCGGACACCAGGTCGGCGATCTTCGCGTCGTAGGCGTCGTCGCGGGCGCCCGGAGTGCCCGGCTCCACGCCGAGGCGGGCGGCCTCGGGGGCGAGGAGATCGCGGTACGCGGCGACGGCGGCCGGGTCGATCTCGTCCAGGGACGGCATGAAGACATTCATCCCGAAGGGGCGGGACGTCAGCTCGCGCGTGGCGGCGATGTCGGCGCGCATGGCCTCGGTCGTCTTGTAGCCGGCGGCGAGGAAGCCGAGGCCGCCCGCGTTCGAGACGGCGGCGGCCAGCTCCGGCGTCGACGGTCCGCCCGCCATCGGGGCCTGCACGATCGGCAGTTCCGCCGGTACGGCGCTTTCGATCCCACTCCTGCTCACCATTCGCACGATAATCGCGGGGGACGCCGGGTGGTGACGCCGGGGTCGCGGCGAGGGAAGGGGGACGGCGTGCGGGTGCTGCTGCACTACGACATGGACCACGAGGAGCCCGGTCTCGACATCGTGAGCTGCTCGGAGCAGGACGATGCGCGGTTCGCCGGGCTGCTGCCGGACACCGAGGTGCTCTGGCACGTGCTGCGCCCGGTGACGGCCGCCGACATGGACCGGGCGCCGAAGCTGAGGCTGATCCAGAAGCTCGGCACGGGCGTGAACACCATCGACCTGGACGCCGCGGCCGAGCGCGGGATCGCGGTCGCGAACATGCCGGGCCGCAACGCGCAGGCCGTCGCGGAGACGTCGCTGCTGCTGATGCTGGCGGCGCTGCGGCGGATCGTGCCGTTCGACGCGCGGACGCGGCGCGGGGAGGGGTGGCCCGCCGACCGGTCCCTGGTGGGCGGCGAGCTGGCCGGACGGACGGTCGGGCTCCTCGGCGGCGGCGAGATCGCGACCCTGCTGCGCGGGATGCTGGAGGCGATCGGGGCGACCGTCCTCTACACGACCCGGCGTCCCCGGCACGACGACCCGGCCTGGCGGGAGCTGGACGATCTGCTGGGCGCCAGCGACATCGTCTCGGTGCACGTCCCCTTGACGGACGAGACCCGTCACCTGCTCGACGCCGAAAGGCTCGCGCTCCTGCCGGAGGGCGCGATCGTGGTGAACACCGCGCGCGGCGCGGTGATCGACGAGGCGGCGCTGGTGGCGGCGCTGGCGTCGGGGCACCTGGGCGGCGCGGGGCTGGACGTCTTCGAGAAGGAGCCCGTGGACGCGGGAAACCCGCTGCTGGCTCTCGACACAGTGGTCGTCATGCCGCACGTGGCGTGGCTGACCCGCGAGACGTGGGCCCGCTACTTCGCGGTCGCCGCGGAGAACTGCCGCCGCCTCGCGCGCGGCGACGGCCTCCTCCACCGCGTCGTCTAGCCCCGGTCAGACCGCGGCGGGGTTCCACCAGGTGAGGTTGGCGGCCGCCTGGGCCACCGGTTCGATGATCTCCCAGGCCTCGGCGATCAGGCCGTCGTCGATCCGCCAGATGTCGACGACCGCGATCTCTGGCCCGTCCGGGACCCGCCGCCGCGTGTGGAGGACCACGTGGTCTCCGTCGGCCAGGAGGTGGCGGATCTCGACCTGCATGCCGGCGAGCGGGGTGAGCGCCGCCTGAACGGCGGCGAGCCATTCGTCCTTGGTGGAGGAGGCGTCCGGCCGGTGGTGCGCGAAGTCCTCACGGAGCAGCGGCCGGAGCCCGTCGGTGCCGCCCGTGGTGAGCAGCTCGGAAAGGGCCCGCTGAACGATTTCCTTGTTCGTCATGGACGCAATGTTCCGGCGGCCACTGCCGACTGTCGATGAAGTCCCATTTCATGGCGTCCTGCCGCGTTCTGAGTACTCTCGACGACCGTGGACACGATCGGGGAGCTCCTGCGGCAGTGGCGGCATCGCCGGCGGCTCAGCCAGCTCGACCTCGCGATCGCGGCCGACGTCTCGGCACGGCACGTCAGCCTCGTCGAGACGGGCAGGTCCAACCCGAGCGCCGCCATGGTGCTGCGGCTCGCGGACCATCTCGACGTGCCGCTGCGCGACCGCAACCGGCTGCTGCTCGCGGCCGGCTTCGCCCCCCGGTACGCCGAACGGCCCCTCGACGACGACGCGCTGTCCGCCGCCCGGAACGCGGTCGAGCGGGTGCTCCGCGCGCACGAGCCGTATCCGGCGCTGGCGTTCGACCGCCGCTGGAACATCGTCATGACCAACCGCGCCGTCGGGCCGTTCCTCGCGGAGGTCGACCCCGAGCTGCTCCGGCCGCCCGTCAACCTGCTGCGGCTCGGCCTGGACCCGCGCGGGCTCGCCCGCCTGGTCGTCAACCTGGCCGACGTGCGCGCGGTGTTCCGGTCGCGGGTCGGGCGCCAGCTCGCGGCCGCGCCCGACCCCGGGCTCGCGGCCCTCTACGAGGAACTGCTGGAACCCGGGCCCGAGGACGCGCCCTCGGACGCCGACGTCATGATCCAGATGATCGTCCGGTTCGGGGGGCGGGAGCTGCGGCTGTTCTCCACCATCACCACGTTCGGCACTCCCCTGGACATCACCCTGGACGAGGTCGCCGTCGAGTCGTACTACCCGGCGGACGCCGAGAGCGCCTCCTGGTTCGAGGACCCGGGGCCAGGGCTCACGGGATCAGGACGGGCTTGACGACCTTGCCGGACGTCGTGTCGGCCTCCGCCTCGTTGATCTGGGCGAGCGGGTAGGTGGTGACCAGCCGGTCGAACGGGAAGCGGCCCTGCCGCCACATCTCGATCATCCGCGGGATGAACGTGTGCGGGACGGCGTCGCCCTCGATGATGCCCTTGACCGTCCGCCCCATGAGCAGCAGGTTGGCGTCCAGCCGGTACTCGGCGGCGCCGACGCCGACCAGGCCGCAGACGCCGGTGGTGCGCAGCGAGGCGACCGCCGTCGAGACGACCTCGGGGACGGCCGTGGAGTCGAACGAGTACTGCACGCCCTCACCGCCGGAGATCGCCCGGATCTGCCCGGCGATGTCGTCGTCCGCCCCGTCGATCACGTGGGTGGCGCCGAGCTCGCGGGCCAGGTCGAGCCGGGACTCGTGCAGGTCGACGGCGACGATCGTGGAGGCGCCCGCGATCCGCGCGGCCATCACGGCGGCCAGCCCGACCGCGCCCGCGCCGAAGACCGCGATGCTGTCGCCCGCGCGGACGCCGAGCGACACCAGCACGGAGGCGGCGCCGGTCTGCACGCCGCAGCCGAGCGGCCCGAGCACGTCGAGGGGGACGTCCTTGGTGACCGGGACGACGTTGCGGACGGTCCCGAGGGCGTGGCTCGCGAACGACGACTGCCCGAACCAGCGCGTGTGGACGGGCTCGCCGCCGGGGCCGGTGGCGCGGGGCGTCCCGTCCAGCGGCATCGCGAGCATGTTGAGCGCGGTCATCTGCGGGCAGGCGCCGGGCTTGGCGGCGCGGCAGTTGGCGCACTCCCCGCACGAGTCGAACGACATGACCACGTGGTCGCCGACGGTGAGGCCGGTGACGCCGGGCCCGACCGCCTCGACCACGCCGGAGCCCTCGTGCCCGAGGACGACCGGCTTCGCGACGAGGTCTCCGGGGACGCGTCCGAGCATGTCGGTGTGGCACATCCCCGCGCCCGCGACCCTGACGAGGACCTCGCCGGGCCCGGGGTCGGCGAGGTCGAGCGACTCGATCGTGTAGGGGGCGTCTGCGGCGCGCAGCACCGCGGCTTCGATCTGCACCGGCGGTTCCTTAGGCGAGGGAGTAGCGGACGGGGAGGCGCTTGAGGCCGCCGACGAAGGTGGTGGCGATGCCCTCCGGCGGCCCGGCGAGCTCGATCGAGCCGAGGCGGGGCAGCAGCTCCTCGAAGAAGGCGCGGACCTCGATGCGGGCCAGCGCCGCGCCCAGGCAGTAGTGGACGCCGAAGCCGAACGCCAGGTGCTTGTTCGGGTCGCGGCCGACGTCGAAGCGGAACGGGTCGTCGAAGACCTCCTCGTCCCGGTTCGCGGACGGGTAGGACAGCAGCACCGCCTCGCCCTGGCGGATCGTGACGCCGCGCAGGTCGTAGTCCTCGGTGGCGGTGCGCATGAACTCCTTGACCGGCGTGACCCAGCGGATCATCTCGTCCACGGCGAGCGGCATCAGCTCCGGCTTCTCGCGGAGCCGCTCGATCTGGTCGGGGTGCTCGATGAGCGCGTGCAGGCCGCCGGCGATCGTCGCGCTGGTGGTGTCGTGCCCGGCCGTCGCGACGATCACGTAGTAGGACGCGGTGTCGAAGTCGTTGAGCGGCTCGCCGTCGACGCGCGCGTTCGCGATGGCGGAGGCGAGGT
Organism: Actinomadura sp. NPDC049753; assembly: GCF_040674655.1. Lineage (NCBI taxonomy): Bacteria > Bacillati > Actinomycetota > Actinomycetes > Streptosporangiales > Thermomonosporaceae > Actinomadura > Actinomadura sp. NPDC049753. The sequence continues at coordinate 12,518 of NZ_JBFARL010000081.1, forward strand.
CGTCGGTGGGGTGCTTGCGGCGCTCCTCCGTCAGGCCCTGGAAGTAGGCGAAGAAGTCGAGCAGGACCTGGAGCTTCTCCTCGTTCGTCGTGCCCCGCTGGAACTCGGCGTCGTCGCCGCCGAACAGCTCCTGCGTGAGCTTCAGCATGCGGTCGAAGTCGCTCTCCGGCAGGCCGAGCAGCGAGAGGATCACGTACAGCGGGAAGTGGACGGCGACCTCGCGCGCGAAGTCGCACTCGCCGCCGAGCTCCACCATCCGGTCGACGTACCGCTTGGCCAGCTCGCGGACGCGCGGCTCCAGGGCCCGCATCGCGCGCGGCCGGAACCAGTCCGCGCCGATCGCCCGGATCACCCGGTGGTCGGGGTCGTCCATGTGGACGAGCGTGCGCAGCGCGATGCCCTGCTCCGCGCGCTGCCGGTTCAGCGCGTCGAACTCGGCGGTGCCGAGCACCGGGCGCGGGGCGTTGAGGAACAGCCGGTGGTTGCGCTCGATCTCCAGGACGTCCTCGTGCTTGGTGATCCCCCAGAAGGGCGTGTAGCCGGGGGCCTCCACCCGGTGCACCGGGGACTCGCGGCGGAGCAGCGCGAGGGACTCATGGAACCGCCGGTCGTCGGCGTAGGCCTTCGGGTCGGCGAGCGCGAGGCCCGCCTCCTCCACGGTCAGCGTCATCGCTTTCGCTCTCCTCGGTCACGGCGGCCGCCCCTCAGGAACCTACGGTCCCGAATTGCGTTCGGTCAACGACCTTCGGAGCCATGTCGGCGGGCTCGGACGCCGGGAAGCCGGACGCGCCGCAGGGCTCAGATGTCGCCGAAGTCGCCGTGCCGTCCGCGACCGCTCGCGAACCGTCCGGCGCCCTCGATGGCATCCTCCATGGAGCCGAGGCCGCGGCGGTACTCGGCGGCGATCGCCTCGTCCTCGGGGAGGCCCTCCGCCTCCAGCGCCGACAGCCGGTCGCCGCGCAGGCAGGTCTGCGGGAACCGCGCCAGCTCGGCCGCAAGCTCCTCGGCCGCCTCCCGCGCCTTCCCCAGCGGGACGAGCCGGTTGGCGAGGCCGATCTCGAACGCCTCCCGCCCCTCCACCGACCGCCCGGTGAGGATCATGTCCATGGCGCGGCTCGCGCCGATCAGCCGCGGGAGCCGGACGGTCCCCCCGTCGACGAGCGGAACGCCCCAGCGCCGGCAGTAGACGCCGAAGGTGGCCGTCTCCTCCGCGACACGCAGATCGCACCACAGCGCCAGCTCCAGGCCCCCGGCGACGGCATGGCCCGCGACCGCCGCGACGACCGGCTTCGACAGGCGCATCCGCGTGCAGCCGAGGGGCCCGTCGGCCGGGGGCGGGTCGAGGCGCGGGCCGCGGTCGGTGCCGACCGAGGTGAGGTCGGCGCCGGAGCAGAACGTCCCGCCCTCGCCCCACAGGACGGCGACGCTCGCGCCGTCGTCCGCGTCGAACTCGCGGAACGCGGCGGCCAGCTCGCGCGCCGTCGGCCCGTCCACGGCGTTGCGCGTCGCCGGACGGGACATCACCACCGTGGTCACCGGGCCGTCCCGCTCGATCCGTACCGCCACGCGCGGCCTCCTAGTCGTCGGTGAACGCGCCGTCCGCCAGGTCGTCGAAGCGTTCGAGCTCGTCCGCCGGGTCGTCGATCCCCCGCAGCGGACCGGGGTCGGCGAGGTGGCTCCGAGCGTAGAGCCGCGCGACCAGCGCCTTGCGGTCCTCGCCGGAATCGGCGCGCTCCCACCCGGCCTGCTCCAGCAGGAGCGCCGCCGCGTACACGTCGGCCATGTACTGGGCGAGCGGGTAGAGGCGGGCTTCGGCCACGTTCCTGTCGAGCCCGCGCCACTTCTCTATGGCCTCGCGGAGATGCCCGATGCTGTGCCCGACCAGCGCGGCCGTCTCGTCGTCCCCGCCGGGCGCCTGCCGGACGGCCTGGTCGAGCCGTTCGAGGAACGGCTCGTGAGCGTCCTGCCGCTCGACGGCGCGGCGGACGTCCAGGCACAGGATGTTGTCGCCGCCCTCCCAGATGGGGTTGACCTGCGCGTCCCGCAGGATCCGCGCGACCGGCCACTGCTCGATGTAGCCGTTCCCGCCGTGGATCTCGATGGCGTCGCTCGCGGCCGTCACGCCCAGCCGGGCGGCCCGCAGCTTGATGAGCGCGGCCCCCAGTCGCAGCCGGGGACGTCCCAGGTAGCCGTCGAAGACGAGCGCCTGCACGGCCTCGGTCTCCACGATCAGCTCGGCGAGCTTGCGGCGCATGAGCGGCTGCGCGCCCAGCGGCGCACCGAACGCCTCGCGCGCCCGTGTGTAGCAGAGCGACTCGACGAGGGCCCGCCGCGCGCAGCCGAGGCCCATCATGGAGATGCCGAGCCGGGCGCCGTTGGTCAGCTCCATCATGCGGGCCAGGCCCCTGCCGTCCCCGCCCTCGCCCGCGCTCGACGCCGGGGCCAGCAGGAACGCCTCCGCGTCGGTGAACTCGATCTCGGCCGACGCCACCGACCGCGTGCCGAGCTTGTCCTTGAGCCGCCGGATCCGGACGCCGTTGCGCGAACCGTCCCGCCGCTCCCGCAGGACGAGGAACGGCGCGATGCCCCGGACACCGTCCACGGCCCCTTCCGGCTTGGCCAGCACGACGAAGGCCGAGCCGTTGGCGTTGGAGGCGAACCACTTGAAGCCGTTGAGGCGCCAGGCGTCGCCCTCCCGGGAGGCGGTCGACTCCAGCGCGCCGAGGTCCGAGCCGCCCGACCGCTCGGTGAGCATCTGCGCGGCCTCGCCGGACATCTCCCCGGCCGCGAACAGCTCCCGCACCCGCGCCTTGACGTCGTCCGGCGCGAACATCTCCGTCAGCCCCACGACCATGTCGCCGCCGGTGCCGAGCGCGCACGCCATGCCGATGTCGGCCTGGTCGAGCAGGTAGCTCCAGGCGACGCCCATCGGCGCGGGGTCGGCCCCGGCGCGCTTCGCCTCGGCCACGAAGTCGGGCCGGGTGAAGGACGTCGCCACGATGTCCCGGCGCGCCGCCTCGAACGAGGGCGGCATGACGACCTCGCTGATGTCGCGTCCCCACCGGTCGTACTTCTCCAGGCGCGGCGGGTTGCGGTCCGTCTCCTCGGCCCGTTCGGCGACCGGGCCGCCCATCAGCGCGCCCATCTCCCTGAGCCGGGGCTCGGCCCAGCCGAAACCGTCGCCCAGATGCCGGCGCATGAGGAACCGCAGCGTGGGGTCGCAGTCGTACCAGTTGCGGCCGGCCGCGCCCCGGTAGCGCTCGGTGGCGTAGCGGCGCGCCTTCTCCGCGCCCCCGAACGGCAGCCGGTCGAACGATTCGATGAGGTAGGACGCCATGCCCCGAACATTACACTTACAGCTCACGCGACGGAAAGAGTGTAATCTGAGGACGGGGCCACCCTCCCTCCCCGGTAGGGTCACCACCAGCCATGGACAGCCTGGAGATTCGCCCGCTCACCGCTCGGTCCGTCGTCCTGAGCACGCTGCTGGGCGTCCACCCTCCCCGCCTCCCGGCCCGCTACCTCGTCCGCGTCGGCGACCTGTTCGGCATCGCGGAGGGGACGATCCGGGTGGCCCTGTCGCGCATGGTCGCCGCCGGCGACCTCGTCCAGTCCGGCGGGACGTACGCCCTGACCGAGCGCCTCCTCGCCCGCCAGGCCCGGCAGGACGAGGCGCGCCTCCCCCCGACCCGCCCGTGGGACGGCGCCTGGGAGATCGCCGTCATCACCGCCGAGCGCCGCCCCGCCGCCGACCGCGCCGCGCTGCGCCAGGCCATGTCGACGCTGCGGCTCGCCGAACTGCGGGAGGGCACCTGGCTGCGCCCGGCGAACCTGACCCGTCCGCGGCCCGAACCCGTCGTCCGCCAGTGCACCTTCCTCACGGGCCGCCCCGAGGAGGACCCCGCGGCCCTGGCCGCCTCCCTCTGGGACCTGGACGCCTGGACGGCCAAGGCCGACGCCCTGCGCGCCGCCCTGGCCGGGGCGACCGCGATCGCCGAGCGCTTCACCTACGCGGCGGCCATCCTGCGCCACCTCCTCAACGACCCGCTCCTGCCGCCGTCACTGCTGCCCGCCGACTGGCCGGGCCCCGATCTGCGCGCCCGCTACGAGGCCTTCGAGGCCGACTTCGAGCAGCTCCTCACCACCCACGTCCTCGCCTGAGGGGGTCCTCTCAGGAGAAGGTGACGAGCTGGCGGACGGCCTCGGCGGTGTGGAGGCGGTCGAAGCCCGCGTTGATCTCGTCGAGGGGCAGACGGCCGCTGAGGAGGGCGTCCACGGGGAGGGCGCCGTCGCGGTACAGGGCGATGAAGCGGGGGACGTCCCGCCGGGGAACGCAGGAGCCGAGGTAGCTGCCGCGCAGGGTCCGCTCCTCGGCGACGAGGCTGAGGGCGGGCAGGGTGAGGGGCGCGCCGGGGGCCGGGAGGCCGACGGTGACGGTCGTGCCGCCGGGACGCGTGGCCGCGTAGGCCTGTTCGAGGACGGCGACGACGCCCGTCGTGTCGATCACCTTCTCCGCGCCGCCGGACGTCAGGTCGCGGATCGCCTCGACGGCGTCCGGACCGCCCGCGACGGGCCGGGCGCCGAGGCGCTCGGCGAGGTCCCGCTTGGGGGCGACGACGTCCACGGCGAGGACGGTCGAGGCTCCGGCGGCCTTGGCGGCGAGGACGGCGGACAGCCCGACGCCCCCGAGGCCGAAGACGGCGACGGTGTCGCCCGGCGACACGGCCGCGCTGTGGAGGGCGGCGCCGGCGCCGGTGAGGACGGCGCAGCCGAACAGCGCGGCGACGTCGAAGGGCAGGTCGCGGTCGATCTTCACGGCGGAGCGGGACGAGACGACGGTGTACTCGGAGAACGCCGAGACGCCGAGGTGGTGGTGCGGGCGCGTTCCGTCCGCGGCGCGGAAGCGCCTGCCGCCGCCGAGCAGGGTCCCGGCGCCGTTGGCCTGGGCGCCCGGCACGCAGAGGGCGGGACGTCCGGCGACGCAGCGCTCGCAGTGCCCGCACGCCGGGACGAACGCGAGCACGACGTGGTCGCCGGGCGCGAACTCGGTGCCCGGCCCGGTCTCCACGACCTCGCCCGCGGCCTCGTGCCCGAGCGCCATCGGCAGGGGGCGCGGCCGGGACCCGTTGATGACGGACAGGTCGGAGTGGCAGAGGCCCGCGGCGCCGATCCGGACCAGGAGCTCGCCGTGGCCGGGCGGGTCGAGGCGGAGTTCGGCGATCTCCAAGGGGCGGGACGCGGCGTAGGGGGCGGGGCGTCCCGACTCGACGAGGACGGCTGCGCGGGTGGCGGTCATGCCGCCACCAGCTTCTGCATCTCGGTGCGGACGGCGCCGGTGATCTCGACCGGGCGGCGGGTGCCGCGGTCGACGAACACGTGGACGAAGTGGCCCTCGGCGATGAGCTCGCCGTCCGAGCCGCGCAGCATGCCGATCTCCCAGCGGACGCTGGACCGGCCGAGCCTGCCGACGCGGAGCCCGACGCGGATCGTGTCGGGGAACGCCACCTCGGCCTTGTACTCGCAGTGGGACTCGACGCAGAGCGCGATCGAGTCGGAGGCCGCGGGGTCGAAGCCGGCGGTCCGGATCATCCACTCGTTGATGACGGTGTCCATCATCGAGTAGTGGACGACGTTGTTGACGTGCCCGTAGACGTCGTTGTCCTTCCACCGCGTGGGGACGTTCTCCCAGTACAGGTACTCGCCGGTCATAAGGAGCAGACTAGGGGCGGGGCCGCGGCGGCGCCGCACCGCCCGGGCACAACGGTGACCGTGCACCATGTCACCCGGGTGCGCGAGGGCGCGTGCCCAACCCTCGGCGTCCGCGTCCGGCAAGGCGGAAGCGGCGTTCACCGGGCCGCGAGGAAAGGTTCTGAGCACGATCCCGGCCTGGTGAACGCCGCCCCTCAGCGGCGCCGCGCGGACGCCGCCGTCTATCGGGAGGACACCGCGCTCTCGGGCCGGCTGCGGGCCGCGTCGAAGCGGGCCTGGACGTCCGTCCAGTTCACGAGTGACCAGAGCTTCTCCACGTAGTCCGGGCGGACGTTGCGGTACTGCAGGTAGTAGGCGTGCTCCCAGGCGTCGAACACCAGCAGCGGCGTCGTGTTCATGCCGACGTTGCCGTGGTGGTCGTAGACCTGCTCGACGACGAGGCGCCCGCCGAGGGGCTCCCACGCGAGGACGCCCCAGCCGGAGCCCTGCACGGTGGAGGTCGCCGCCGTGAGCTGCTTCTGGAACGCCTCGAACGTGCCGAAGTGCTCGTCGACGGCCGCCGCCAGTTCTCCGTCCGGGCGGTCGCCGCCGTCCGGCGACAGGTTGTCCCAGAAGATCGAGTGCAGGACGTGGCCGGAGAGGTTGAACGCGAACGTCTTCTCCAGGCCGACCAGCCCGCCGTACTGCTCCTTCTCGCGCGCCTCGGCGAGCTTCTCCAGCGTGTCGTTGGCGCCCTTGACGTAGGCGGCGTGGTGCCTGGAGTGGTGCAGCTCCAGGATCTCGCCGGTGATCGCCGGCTCCAGGGCGGCGTAGTCGTAGGGCAGGTCGGGAAGCGTGTAGTCGGCCATACGGCCACTATTGCAAATGAGTTGCAGTTACGTCCAATGCGCAACACGGCCGCGTCCGGAGCGCGAAACGGAACGGACCCGCCCCCGGAGCGGGGACGGGTCCGATTTCGGTGGGGGTCAGTAGCGGCGGCGTCCGCCGCCGCGCCCGCGCGACAGCAGTCCTCGGATCTTCGCCTGGGTGCGCGGGTCCCGGGCGAGCCGTTCCGCGCGGGCGCGCGCCTTGCGGCCCTGCGGGCTCCGGGCGAACCGCATGATGCGGTCGATGACGGAAGGCATGTTCTTCCTCCTCGGCCTTGTCCTCACGGTTCAACGAATGCCCGTTCCGAAAGGTTCAGAACGCCTCGTCGAGCGCGACCGTCCCCTCCACGCCGATCTGGTAGGCCGAAACGCGTCGCTCGAAGAAGTTGGACAGCTCCTGGACGTCCTGCAACTCCATGAACGCGAACGGGTTCGCGGTGCCGTAGCGGGCGGGCAGGCCGAGCCGGACGAGCCGCTGGTCCGCGACGTATTCGAGGTAGGCGCGCATGTCGTCCGCGCTCATGCCGGGCAGGCCGTCCCCGCACAGGTCGCGGGCGAACGCCAGCTCCGCCTGGACGGCCTCCTCCATCATCGCGGTGACCTGGGCCGTCAGCTCCGCGTCGAACAGGCCGGGCTCCTCCGCCCGGACGGTGTCGACCACCGAGAACGCGAACTCCATGTGCATTGACTCGTCGCGGAAGACCCAGTTCGTCCCGGACGCGAGGCCGTTGAGCAGGCCGCGCGACCGGAGCCAGTACACGTAGGCGAACGCGCCGTAGAAGAACAGCCCCTCGATGCAGGCCGCGAAGCAGATGAGGTTCAGCAGGAACGCCCTGCGGTCGGCGGCGGTGCGGAGCTTCTCCAGGGAGCCGAGCGAGTCGATCCACCGGAAGCAGAACTCCGCCTTGGCCCGGATGGACGGGATGTGCTCGATCGCGGCGAACGCCTTGACGCGTTCGTCCTGATCGGGCAGGTAGGTGTCCAGGAGGGTCAGGTAGAACTGGACGTGCACGGCCTCCTCGAAGAGCTGCCGCGAGAGGTACAGCCGGGCCTCCGGCGCGTTCACGTGCTTGTAGAGGTTGAGGACGAGGTTGTTCGCCACGATCGAGTCGCCGGTGGCGAAGAACGCGACCAGCCGGTTGACGAGGTGCAGCTCGTCGGGGGTGAGCCGCGCGAGGTCCGCCAGGTCGGAGGCGAGGTCGACCTCCTCCACCGTCCAGGTGTTGCGGATCGCGGCCCGGTACCGCTCGTAGAAGTCCGGGTAGCGCATGGGCCGCAGCGTCAGGTCCATGCCGGGATCGAGGAGCATGCCCCGCCCCTCCTCCCGCTGCCGCCCTTCCTCTCGCGCGGTCACTGGCACGCCTCGCAGGTCTCGGGGTTCTCCAGGGAGCAGACGGCCGCGGCGACCGTCGTCTGCGCGATCCGCGTCGCCGGACGGGACCGCAGGTAGTAGGTCGTCTTGAGCCCGGCCCGCCACGCGTAGGCGTACATCGAGGAGAGCTTGCCGATCGTCGGCGTCTCCATGAAGAGGTTCAGCGACTGCGACTGGTCGATGTACGGGGTGCGGGCGGCGGCGAGGTCGATGAGCGCCTTCTGCGGCAGCTCCCAGGCCGTCCGGTAGAGCGACAGCATCTCCTCCGGCAGGTCGACCAGCCCCTGCACGGACCCGTTCGCCTTCTTGACCGCCTCGCGGACGGCCGGCGTCCACAGCCCGAGCGACTTCAGGTCCTCCACCAGGTAGCGGTTGATCTGCAGGAACTCGCCGGACAGCGTCTCGCGCTTGAACAGGTTGGACACCTGCGGCTCGATGCACTCGTAGCAGCCCGCGATGGACGCGATCGTCGCGGTCGGCGCGATCGCGACGAGCAGCGAGTTGCGCAGGCCCACCTCCGCGACCCGGGCGCGCAGCGCGTCCCAGTCGGCGGGACGGGACGGCGCCGCGTCCGGGAAGTGGTCCAGGTGGAGCTTGCCGCGCGCGGTGCGGGTCATGCCGTAGGCGGGCAGCGGCCCGTGGATGGCGGCGAGGTCGGCGGACGCGTTGTAGGCGGCGAGGGCGATCTCCTCGGCGATGCGCGTCGACAGCTCGCGCGCCTCGTCCGAGTCGAACGGCAGGCGCAGCGTGAAGAACACGTCAGCGAGGCCCATCACGCCCAGCCCGACCGGCCGCCACTTGCGGTTGGCCTCCTCCGCCTCCGGGGTGGGGTAGAAGCCCCGGTCGATGGTGCGGTCCAGGAACCGGACGGCGGTGCGGACCGTGGACCGGAGGCGCTCCCAGTCGACGCCGGACGGCCCGACGTGCGCGGCCAGGTTCACCGACCCGAGGTTGCAGACGGCGGCCTCGCGGTCGCCCGTCACCTCCAGGATCTCCGTGCAGAGGTTCGACAGGTGGACGACCTTGCCGGGCTCGGCGGTCTGGTTGCAGGCGCGGTTGGCGGCGTCCTTGAACGTCATCCAGCCGTTGCCCGTCTCCGCGAGCGTCCGCATCATGCGCCCGTACAGCTTGCGGGCCGGGACCTGCCGGACGAACCGCCCCTCCCGCTCCGCCGCCCGGTAGGCCTCGTCGAACTCGTCGCCCCACAGGTCGACCAGCTCGGGGACCTCCTTCGGATCGAACAGCGACCACGTCGCGTCGGCCTCGACGCGGCGCATGAACTCGTCCGGGATCCAGTTGGCCAGGTTGAGGTTGTGGGTGCGGCGGGCCTCCTCGCCGGTGTTGTCGCGCAGCTCCAGGAACTCCTCGACGTCGGCGTGCCACGGCTCCAGGTAGACGCACGCCGCGCCCTTGCGGCGGCCGCCCTGGTTGACGGCGGCGACGGACGAGTCGAGCGTGCGCAGCCACGGGACGATCCCGTTGGAGTGCCCGTTGGTGCCCCGGATCAGCGAGCCCCGCGACCGCACCCGCGTCCAGGAGACGCCGATGCCGCCCGCGTACTTGCTGAGCCGCGCGACCTGGCCGTACCGGTCGTAGATGGACTCCAGTTCGTCGCGCGGCGAGTCGAGCAGGAAGCACGACGAGAGCTGCGGGCGGCGGGCCCCGGAGTTGAACAGCGTGGGCGAGCTGGGCAGGTACGACAGGGTGCTGAGCAGCGCGTACAGCTCGGCGGCCTCCTCAACGGCCTCCTCGACGGCCGCCGTGTCACCGGTGGGGCGGCCCCCCGCACCCCCCGGCCCGGCTTCGTCGGGAACGACGAGCCCGCACGCCACCCGGAGGAGGAAGTGCTGCGGGCGCTCCAGGACGAGCCGCGACCGCGGATGCCTGAGCAGGTACCGGTCGTAGACCGTCCGGAGCCCGAAGTACTCGAAGCGGTCGTCGGCGCCGTCGTCGACGAGGGCGTTCAGCGCCGCGGAGCCGGCGGCGACGAAGGCGGCCAGGTCGTCCGCCAGGAGGCCCTCGCGGTGCGCGGCGGCGACCGACTCGGCGAACGTCCGGACGCCGGCGGCCGCGGCCTCCTCCCGGATCCGGGCGCCGAGCAGCCGCGCGGCCACCCTGGAGTACCCGGGCTCGGCGGGGATGAGCGCGGCGGCCTCCCCGATCGCGAGGTCCCGCAGGGCCGCCGCGTCCAGCCCGTCCGCGGACCGGACCGCGGCCAGCACCCGCCCGGCCTCGGCGCCCGGGACCCCCTCGCAGGCCGCCTCGACCTCGACGGCGATCTCCGCCCGCGGCGCGGCCAGAACCTGTGTCACGTGCATCTCCCCTCGCATGCCGCCTCGCGGAGGCATGCGAACGGCGCGCGGCGGCGGGCCGCGCTCCGTCCCCGGCCCACCCGCGAGGCCTGGACGTGTCGATCCGGGACGGACCCGGACCCCCGATGAGGCCGGTCTCCCGGCCTTGCGTGCGGGCAGGTCTTCGGACTCGCGGGCGCCGCCTCTGCCGAGGCGTCCTACTGGCCGTCGCTTCCCGGGCCGCCGGGCCCAGTGCTCGATGACGGCGGTCGTTCCCGCTCACCGCTGCGGGGCAGTCCCGGATTCCCACCGGGTTCCCTCTCACGCCGCCCCCGCCGCGAGCGGCGGGGGCGGACCAGCACGGGACTGAACCCTACATCTAGTTGACGATCAACGCACAACCCCAAGATGTTGGGCGTGGCGGCGGATGCCCGGGGGCGGCTGGGCAGAGCGCGCAGGGGATGGGACGATGGGGGCCGTCATGAGCCCCCATGCGCCGCAGCCGCTGTTCCGGCCCGCCCGCGCGGTGGTGTTCGCCACCGTGTGCGCGACGCTGGCGACCCTCGGGCACGTCCTGGCGGGCGGCGCGGCGGTGCCGGCCTGGGCGTCGCTCACGGGCTTCGGCGCCGTCCTCGGCGTGACGCTGATGCTGGCGGGCCACGAGCGCTCGCTCGCGACGATCCTGGGCGGGCTCCTCGGCGGGCAGTTCGCCCTGCACACGCTGTTCACGGCGGCCACCGCGCCCCACCACGCGCCCGGGGCGCACGCCGCCATGACGGGCGCCGTGGAACCCGTCGCGGCCCCCGCCGCCCACGGCGGGAACGGCCTGGCGATGACGCTCGCGCACTGCACGGCCGCGCTGGTGGCCGCGTGGTGGCTGCGGCGCGGCGAGCGGGCCGCGTGGTCGCTCGCCCGGCGGGTCGCCGCCCTCGCGGACCGTCCGATCCGGCTGCTGCTGGCCCTGCTCGCCGTGGAACCGGCCGAGCCTCCGACCCGCCCCCTCCGGACGGCCCCCGCGTCGGCCGCCGTCACCGCCACCGGGCGCGTCCTGCGGCACCAGGTCGTCCGGCGGGGTCCCCCTCCGCGTTCGAGGGCGCTCGCTCACTTCTGAGCCGGAGCGCCGTACGTCACCGGACGCCGGCTCGCGGCGCCCGGACATTCCCGTACGTCTCGAACGGAGTTCCGCAATGCCCTTCTTTCCGCATGCCCGGCGCGCCGGCGCCGTCGCGTCCCTCGCCGCCCTGTCCGTGACCGGCCTGGCCGCGGCGGCGTCCGCGCACGTCAGCGTCAACCCCGGGACCGCCGAGCAGGGCTCGTACGCCAAGGTCTCGTTCCGGGTGCCGAACGAGCGCGACGACGCCTCCACCACCAAGCTCGTGGTGAGCCTGCCGACCGACCACCCGCTGTCGTCGGTGTCGGTCCGGCCGCTGCCGGGCTGGACGGTGAAGGTCGAGAAGTCCGCGCTGCCGAAGCCGGTGAAGACCGAGGGCGGCGAGCTGACCGAGGCCGTCACGAAGATCACCTGGAGCGGCGGCAGGATCGAGCCCGGCCGGTTCGAGGAGTTCGACGTCTCGATGGGGCCGCTGCCCACCGACACCGACCGGCTCGTGTTCAAGGCCGACCAGACCTACTCCGGCGGCGAGGTCGTCAAGTGGGAGGAGCCCCCCGCCGAGGGGGCGAACGAGCCGGAGCACCCGTCGCCGGTGCTGAAGCTCCTCCCCAAGGGCTCGGCGGCCACGGCCGGGCTGGCCGCGCAGGTGAAGCCCGCCGCCGCGTCGTCCGCGTCGTCCGCGTCGTCCGGCGACGGCACGGCCCGGCTGCTCGGCGGCATCGGCATCGCCGTCGGCGTCGTCGGCGTCGCGGTCGGCGCCTACGGCGTGACCCGGGCGCGGAGCCGGGCATGACCCGGGCGGCGCTGCGCGGGGCCGCCGGGGCGGCGGCGCTCGCGGCGGTCCTGGCGACGACCGCGGTTCCGGCGTCGGCGCACACCGCGCTGACGTCGGCGAGCCCTGGGAAGAACGCGACGGTCGCGGCCCCGTCCCAGATCGTCCTGACGTACGGCGACCCGGTCCGGCTGCCGCGCGTGGTCGTGACCGCCGGGTCGGGCGAGCAGTACCAGGCCGGGCCCGCGCGGGCGGTCGACAACAAGGTCACCCAGGCCGTCGGCGGCACGCTCCCTGACGGGAAGTACACCGTGGGCTGGCGCGTCGTCGCCTCGGACGGCCATCCGGTCGAGGGCACCTACACGTTCACCGTGCAGGGCTCGTCCGGGCGCGCCGAGCCCCCCGCCCCCTCGCCGAGCCGGAAGACCGTCGTCTCCACGGACGGTTCGGGGGGCTCGTCGGGCTGGCTCTGGATCGGACTGATCGCCGTGGTCCTCGCGGCCGCGGCGGGCGCCGTCGCCTGGTTCCGCCGCTCGCGGCCGCCAGGTTGATCGTTTTGCTTCCGGTCGGATGATTACAGGATTACAGTGATAATCCGACCGGAAGCAGCCTGGGGGCACCATGATCGTCGAGTACATCCGCTACCGCATCGACCCGCAGGACGCGGAGGACTTCGAGGCCGCCTACGCGCGGGCCTCCGTCCCCCTCGCCGCCGCCCCCGAGTGCGTGGACTACGAGCTGTCCAGGTGCGTCGACGAGCCGTCGTCCTACATCCTGCGCATCTGCTGGACGTCGGCCGACGACCACATGCGGGGCTTCCGGGGCGGCGAGCACTTCCCCGCGTTCTTCGCCGAGATCAAGCCGTACGTCCAGCGGATCGAGGAGATGCGGCACTACGAGCGGACGGCGGTTCGCGGCGCCGGCTCGTCCGTCCCGACCATGTACGACTGGGCCGGCGGAAGCGCCGCCTTGGAGCGGCTCACCGAGCACTTCTACACGAACGTCCTCAAGGACGACCTGCTGCGCCCGCTCTTCGAGCACATGGCCCCGGACCACCCGAAGTGGGTCGCGGCGTGGCTCGGCGAGGTCTTCCGCGGGCCGGAGCGCTACAGCCGCGAGCGCGGCGGCTACGGCGCCATGGTGCGCCATCACCTCGGCAAGTCCATCACCGAGGCGCAGCGCCGCCGCTGGGTCTCGCTCCTCATGGACGCGGCGGACGAGGTCGGCCTCCCGGACGACCCCGAGTTCCGCGCCGCGTTCGCGTCCTACATCGAGTGGGGCACGCGCATCGCCCTCGCCAACTCCCAGCCGGACGCGAAGCCGCCCCTCGAAGCCCCCATGCCGCACTGGGGCTGGGGCGTCGCGCCGCCCTACGTCCCCGCCGACTAGCATCCAGGGCGCTGATTCCCCCGTACGGCCTGGAGAGGTACTGCACCATGGCGGACCGCGACGACGCCGCGCTCGACGACCCCGTGCGCGAGTCGCTCCGCGGCCGCCACGCGCACCTCGCCCGCCGGCTCGGCCGGGCCGCCGCCTACCTGCCGGAGGTCTCGACCTTCTCCGCGGTGTCCGCCGACCCGGACGCCGCGGAGTGGGCCGACCTCGCCCGGCTTCTCGGGCGGGGCGAACTCGCCGACATGTTCAGCAGCCCCGCGACCCCGCCGGCGGACTGGGAGCCGGTCTTCGTCCTCGAAGGCCTCCAGATGGTCTGGCCCGGGAGCGGTGAGACCGGCCCCGGCGCGGCGGACCCCGGCATCGTCGAACTCGGCGCGGACAGCGTGCCCGAGATGCTCGACCTCGTCGCGCGGACCCGGCCCGGGCCGTTCTGGCCGCGCACCCGCGAACTCGGCTCCTATCTCGGCATCCGCGACGACGGCGCGCTGGTGGCCATGGCGGGCGAACGGCTCCGGCCCCGGGGATGGACGGAGATCAGCACCGTCTGCACCGCCCCCGAGGCGCGCGGGCGCGGCCACGCCGCCCGCCTGATACGCGCGCTCGCGTCACGCGTCACGTCCCGGAACGAACGCCCTTTCCTGCACGTGGCCGCAGCGAACACCCAGGCGATCGCCCTTTACGAGCGACTCGGCTTCGAGACCCGGAGGCACGTGACCTTCCGCGGCTTCCGGGTGCCCTGACCGCCGCGCGTAGTACGCTTTGCGGCATTCCTGCGACAGGGGAGGTTGATGAATATGGCCCGCGTGGCGCTTCTTCAGCATGCCCTTGTCCGGGCCGCCCGCGACTGAGCGCGGCCCGGTCGTCCAGAACGACCAGGAGCCACACGTGTCTTCTTCCGACCTGACCACTTCAGGCCTTCCCGGCGCGGAAGCGCCGGACGCGGATCTCACCACCGACCGTCTCGTCCTGCGGCCGTGGACGCCCGGCGAGATCGCCGCCGTCCAGTCCGGTGACAGGCTCGCCCACTGGGCGGACGACTTCCCCGCCGAAGGCGACCGGGCCATCGCCTGCTTCATCGCCGAGAACCCGTCCGCGCTCGGCGAGTACGGCCAGCGCCTGATCATCGAACGCTCCACCGGCCTGGTGGTCGGCTCCGTCGGCCTGTTCTGGCCGCCCGCCGACGGGGCCGTGGAGTTCGGTTACGGCGTCGTCCCGTCCCGCCGCGGCCGCGCGTACGCCACCGAGGCCGCCCGCGCCATCGCGAAGTTCGCCCTGACCGCGCCCGGCGTGGACAAGGTCGTCGCGACCGTGGAGCCGTCCAACCCGGCGTCGGTCCGCGTCCTGGAGAAGGCGGGCCTCCGCCTTGTCGGCACGAGCGAGGGCCTCGCCACCTACAGCACCGCCTGACCACGGCGCCGAGCGTGCCGCCCTTCCCCCGCGGGAGGGCGGCACGCCCGTGTCCGGGGCGGTCAGCCGAACTGGCCGGGCTCGTAGGAGCCGGCGGGCTGCCGGGTGATGACGTTCATCCGGTTCCAGGCGTTGATGAGGGCGATGAGCGACACCAGGGCGGCCAGCTCCTCCTCGTTGTAGTGCTTGGCCGCGTTCTCCCAGACCTCGTCGGAGACGCCGGCGCCGTCGGCGAGGCGGGTGCCCTGCTCGGCCAGCTCCAGGGCGGCGCGCTCGGCGTCGGTGAAGACGGTGGCCTCACGCCAGGCCGCGACCAGGTTGAGGCGCACCGAGGACTCGCCCTCGTGGAGAAGGTCCTTGCTGTGCATGTCGACGCAGAATCCGCAGCCGTTGATCTGACTGGCGCGCAGCTCCACCAGGTGCACCGTCGTGGACGGCAGCGTCGAGCCCGTGACGGCCTTGGCCGCCGACTGCATGTACTTCATGAACTTGCCCGCGGTGGCGGTGCCGTAGTAGTTGAAACGGGCGTCCATGGCGATCTCCTTGCCGTTTGGAGGGTTACACCAGGGTGACGGGATGCCCGGGCGGGATGTGACAGCCTCCCGGGAGTGACTCCCGTCACCTCGTCGGCTCGGGCGGGAAGCGGGCGCGCGGCTGGGAACATGGGGCCATGACGAGGGCGATCGAGGAGCCGCGGAACGCGCGCAGCCGGCGTTCCCGGACGGCGCTGCTGCGGGCGGCGCGCGAACTCGTCGAGGAGCACGGGATGGCGGCGACGACGATGGCGGCCGTCGCCGAGCGCGCCGGAGTGTCGCGGCGGGCCGTCTACCTGCACTTCGCCTCCCGGGCCGACCTGATCAGTGAGCTGTTCGGCCACGTCAACGAGGTCGAGGACCTTCGAGGGCGGTTCGCGCCCGTCGGCGAGGCGCCCGACGCGGTGACCGCGCTGGAGATGTTCGCGCGCCGGCACGCCGAGTTCATGTCGCGCGTCCTCGCCGTGGCCCGGGCGGTGGAGCGCGAGGCGGGCAGCGACCCGGACGCGGCCCGGCACTGGGAGGCCGCCATGCGCTGGCGGTACGACACGAACCGCGCGCTGATCCTGCGGCTCGACGAGGAGGGCGTGCTCGCCCCCGGCTGGACGGTCGACACCGCCACCGACATGCTCCTCGCGCTGATCGCCAACGGGGTGAGCGGGACGCTGCTCGACGACCGCGGCTGGAGCCCCGGCCAAATCGGCGACCACATGGCGCTGTTGCTGCGCTCAACCTTCGTAACGGGCGGGTAAGACCACCCCACTACCCCCGTTCGGGGGTGGCGTGGGTCACCCGGATGGCCAACCATCCTTCTGACCGGGGTGTCCGTGCGGCTACGAGGGAGAAGACCATGCCCGCAGTCGAGTTCCGCGCGGCGCGCGACTTCCTGCTCGCGCATCGCGACGACTACGCGACGGCGTACGAGAAGTTCCGCTGGCCGGTGCTGACCGGTTTCAACTGGGCGCTGGACTGGTTCGACAAGATCGCCGAAGGGAACGACTCGCCCGCGCTGTGGATCGTCGAGGAGGACGGCGCCGAGGCCAGGTACTCGTTCTCGCAGATGGCGCGGCGGTCGAACCAGGTCGCGAACATGCTGCGGCGGGCGGGGGTGCGGCGCGGCGACCGGATCATCCTGATGCTCGGCAACCAGGTGGAGCTGTGGGAGACCGTGCTCGCGGCGATGAAGCTCGGCGCGATCATGATCCCGTGCACGCCGCTGCTCGGCACGGCCGACCTCCAGGACCGGCTGACGCGCGGCAAGGCCCGGCACGTGGTGACCGCCTCGTCCGAGGCCGGGAAGTTCGACGGCGTCGAGGGCGAGTACACGCGGATCGCCGTGGGCGAGCCGGTGGAGGGCTGGCTGCGGTACGCCGACGCCTACGAGGAGGGCGAGTCCTTCACCCCCTACGGGCTGACGATGTCGCGGGACACGCTGCTGCTGTACTTCACGTCAGGGACGACGGCGAAGCCGAAGCTGGTCGAGCACACCCACGCGTCCTACCCGGCCGGGCACCTGTCGACGATGTACTGGATCGGGCTGCGGCCGGGGGACATCCACCTGAACATCTCGTCACCGGGGTGGGCGAAGCACGCGTGGAGCAACATCTTCGCGCCGTGGGACGCGGAGGCGTGCGTGTTCATCTTCAACTACACCCGGTTCGACCCCGACCGGCTCCTCGACACCCTCGAACGCTGCGGCGTGACGAGCTTCTGCGCGCCGCCGACCGTGTGGCGGATGCTGATCCAGTCCGACCTCGGACGGCTCGGCCGGCCGCCGCGCGAGGTCGTCGCGGCCGGGGAGCCGCTGAACCCCGAGGTCATCGAGCGGGTGAAGCAGGCGTGGGGCCGCACCATCCGGGACGGCTTCGGGCAGACCGAGACGACCGTCCAGATCGCCAACACGCCCGGCCAGCCGGTCAAGCCCGGCTCGATGGGGCGTCCCGTGCCCGGCTACAAGGTGGTGCTGGTCGACCCGCTGACCGGGGAGCCCGGCGAGGAGGGCGAGATCTGCCTCGACCTCGAAGACCGCCCGCTCGGGCTGATGACCGGCTACCACGGCGACGAGGAGCGCACCGAGGAGGCGATGGCCGGCGGTTACTACCACACCGGTGACATCGGCTCCCGCGACGAGGACGGGTACATCACCTACGTCGGGCGCGCCGACGACGTGTTCAAGGCGTCCGACTACAAGATCTCGCCGTTCGAGCTGGAGAGCGTGCTGATCGAGCACGAGGCGGTGGCGGAGGCCGCGGTCGTGCCGTCGCCCGACCCGGTGCGGCTGGCCGTCCCGAAGGCCTACGTCACGCTCGCGAGCGGCTGGGCGCCGGACGCCGAGACCGCCAAGGCGATCTTCGCGCACTGCCGGGAGCAGCTGTCGCCCTACAAGCGGGTCCGGCTGCTGGAGTTCGCCGAGCTGCCGAAGACGATCTCCGGGAAGATCCGCCGGGTCGAGCTGCGGGCCAGCGAGATCGACAAGCATCCCGGCCGGGACGACCGGCCGGAGGGCGAGTTCAGGGAGGAGGACCTGCGATGAACGTCTCCTACGCGTCGGGCGTCTCGGCGACGCCGCTGCTCGGCGACACGATCGGCGCCAACCTCGACAGGACGGTCGCGGCGCACGCGGAGCGCGACGCGCTCGTCGAGCGGGCGTCCGGCCGCCGCTGGACCTACGAGCAGTTCTCCGACGACGTGGAGGCGGTCGCGCTGGGCCTCCGCGACCTCGGCGTCGTCAAGGGCGACCGGGTCGGCATCTGGGCGCCGAACTGCGCCGAGTGGATGCTCGTCCAGTACGCGACGGCCAAGCTCGGGGCGATCCTCGTCAACATCAACCCCGCCTACCGGGTGCACGAGCTGGAGTTCGTCCTCAACCAGGCCGGCATCCGGACGCTGATCGCGGCGCCGGTGTTCAAGACGTCCGACTACGCCGCGATGATCGAGGAGGTCAGGCCCAGGTGCGCCGCCCTGCGCGACGTCGTGCTCATCGGCACGCCCGGGTGGGACGCGCTGATGGAGGCCGGCCGCACGGGCGAACCGGGCGTCCTCGACGAGATCGGGCGGATGCTCACCGCCGACGACCCGATCAACATCCAGTACACGTCCGGGACGACGGGGTTCCCCAAGGGCGCGACGCTGTCGCACCACAACATCCTCAACAACGGCTACTTCGTCGGTGAGCTGTGCGGCTACGACGAGGAGGACCGCGTCTGCGTGCCGGTGCCCTTCTACCACTGCTTCGGCATGGTCATGGGCAACCTGGCGGCGACGAGCCACGGCGCCTGCATCGTGATCCCCGCGCCGGCGTTCGACCCGAAGGCGACGCTGGAGGCGGTCGCGGCGGAGCGCTGCACGTCGCTGTACGGGGTGCCGACGATGTTCATCGCCGTCCTGAACGAGCCGTCGCTCGCCGGGCTCGACCTGTCCAGCCTGCGCACCGGGATCATGGCCGGGTCGCCGTGCCCGGTCGAGGTGATGAGGCAGGTCATCGAGCGGCTCGGGATGAGCGAGGTCGCGATCTGCTACGGCATGACCGAGACGTCGCCGGTGTCCACGCAGACCCGCGCGGGCGACTCGCTGGAGCGCCGCGTGTCCACGGTCGGCACCGTCCTGCCGCACCTGGAGATCAAGGTGATCGACCCGGAGACGGGCGTGACCGTCCCGCGCGGCGTCCCCGGCGAGTTCTGCACGCGCGGCTACTCGGTGATGCTCGGCTACTGGGACGAGCCGGACAAGACGGCCGAGGCCGTCGACGCGGCCCGCTGGATGCACACCGGCGACCTCGCGGTGATGGACGAGGAGGGCTACGTCACCATCACCGGCCGGATCAAGGACATGGTGATCCGGGGCGGCGAGAACATCTACCCGCGCGAGATCGAGGAGTTCCTCTACACCCACCCCGACATCGTCGACGCGCAGGTCATCGGGGTCCCGGACGAGAAGTACGGCGAGGAGCTGATGGCCTGGGTGCGGCTGCGCGAGGGCGTGCCGGGCCTGACCGCCGGGGAGCTGCGCGCGTTCTGCGAGGGCAGGCTCGCCCACTACAAGATCCCCCGCTACGTGCACGTCGTGGAGGAGTTCCCGATGACGGTCACCGGCAAGATCCGCAAGGTGCAGATGCGCGCCGAGGCCGTGGACATCCTCGGCCTTGAGGACACCGCGTCGCAGCACGCCTAGGCCCCTCCGCGTCGTCGCATGACCAGGTTCGCCCGTCCCGCCACTTTCGGGGCGGGGGTCGCGCAGGGCATTCTCAAGGCATGGGCGATGACGTGGGGGCCGTCCGGTCGGCGGTGCTGACGCTGCAGCGCACGACCGGCCTGCCCATGGTGTTCGGGGGCGCCCTCGGCGGCCAGGACCGGCTGGTGATCACCGAGCTGGTCGGCAACAGGACCGACTCGCTGAACGGCCTCGTCGTGCGGCAGGGCAACGGGCTCGGCGGCAAGGCGATGGCCATGGGACGTCCCGCGTGGGTCAGCAACTACCCGTGCTCGGCGTCGATCAGCCACGACTACGACAGGCCCGTCGGGCGCGAGGGGCTGCTGTCGATCGTCGCGGTCCCGATCGTCGTGCGGCGGCGCGTCCGCGGCGTCCTCTACGGCGCGCTGAGGGAGCCGCTCTCCCTCGCCGACCGCGTCGTGGGCGCGGCCGTGGAGGCGGCCCGCGACCTCGAACAGGACCTCGCCGTCCAGGACCGCGCGGACGAGGCGCTGGCGCGCACGCCGCCCGGCACGTCGGCGGCGCGCTGGGAGGAGGTCCGGGCCGTGCACGCGGAGCTGCGCGCCCTGGCCGAGCAGGTCCGCGACCTGCCCACCCGCGACCGGCTGCGGGAGGCGTCGCTGCGCCTGGCGGCGGCCGGGCTGGACGAGCCGGCCGGGTCGTCGCGCCCCGTCCTGTCGCCCCGCGAGCTGGACGTCCTGTCCTACGTCGCGATCGGCTGCACCAACGCCGAGGCCGCCGAGCGGCTCGGGCTGCTGCCGGAGACGGTGAAGAGCTACCTGCGGTCGGCGATGCGCAAGCTCGACAGTCACACGCGGCTGGAAGCCGTGACCGCGGCCCGCCGCGCCGGGCTGCTCCCCTGATCCTCGCGCCGCGCCGCCCGGCGTCCCGCGAACGAGGCGGCGGCCGCGGCGAGCGCCGTGCCGCCGAAGCCGAGCATCACGGCGGTGAACGCCGGGCCGTGGCCGCCGGGGAACCCGAGGTACAGGGTCCCGAAGACGGCGACGCCCGCGACGCCGGCGAGCTGGAAGTTCATGTTGACGAGGCCGCTGAGGTCGGCCGCGTGCCGGTCCGCGACGTGCGCCGTCAGCCGCCCGAGCTGCGGCGCGAACCCGAGGCCGAGGCCGAACCCGCCGAGCCCGAGCAGCCCGCCGAGCCCGAGCAGGGCGGCGAGCCCCGTCCCGTCCGCCCGGGTCAGCCCCACCGCCGCGTACACCGACGCGAGCAGCAGGTACCCGGCGACGGGCGCGCGGGCGGCCAGGCGGGCGGGGAGGCGCGGCACGAGCGACCCGGCGATGCCGAACGCGGCGACCCAGGGCACGAGCGCCAGGCCGGAGAACAGGGCACTGCGGTCCAGCCCGTCCTGCAGATAGAGGGCGAGGACGAACATCATCGCGTAGAAGGTGCTGGTGGCCATGCCGAGGGCGCCGAGCGTCCACGCCACCACCGGGCGGCCGAGCACGCCGAGGGCGAGCAGCGGGGACGCGGCGCGCCGCTGCCGCCTGACGAACAGGGCGGCCACCGGCACGCAGGCCGCGAGCGACGCCCACGTCCACGGCGGCCAGCCCGCCTCGCGCCCGAACAGCAGCGGGACGACCGCCAGCAGCGCCGCCGCGGACAGCAGGGCGGATGGGGATCACCGGCGGCGACCTCGCCGACGACCCCCGCGTCGCCTCCCGCCTGGACGCCGC
>NZ_JBFARL010000082.1:0-33754 GCF_040674655.1 Actinomadura sp. NPDC049753
GGGCATCACGAACAGCGAGACGGCGACCATCACCAGCGGGTTGGAGTGGTCGGCGGTCAGCGCGTGCCTCCAGTCGGTGACCAGTCCCGGGTCGGACGCCACCTCGACCAGGGCCGTCCCCACCACCACGACGTTCAGCACCAGGTACACCGCGACCAGGACGACCGCGATCGAGATCGCCTCGCTGAACCCCACCATGAAGACCGCGCCCAGCGCCGCGATCAGCGCCAGCGTGACCGGGATCTGCCAGCCAGCGACCGCGTCCGGGGCGAACGGGTTGTGCAGCAGGTGGGCGGTGGCGTCGGCGGCCGACAGTGTGATCGTCACGATGAACGCGGTGGCGACGAAGCCGAGCAGGAACAGCACCAGGAGCTTGCCGCGCCAGCCGGGGAGCAGCCGCTCCAGCATCGACAGCGACCCCAGCCCGTGCGGGCTCTGCCCCGCCACCGACCGGTAGACCGGCAGCGCCCCGAACAGGGTCAGCGCCACCAGCAGCAGGGTGGCGATCGGGCTCAGCGCCCCGGCCGCCAGGGCGGCGATGCCCGGCTGGTAGCCCAGCGTGGAGAAGTAGTCGACGCCGGTCAGGCACATGACCTGCCACCAGGCGTGCTGCTTGTGCGGCGCGTCCTCGTGGTGCGGCTGCTTCTTGTGCGGCCCTGGCTTGTGCCCCGGGGGGTGCAGCCCCTGGAGCAGCCATCGCCGCATCCCCGAGTCCGCCTCCGGCTTCACTGACGTTCCCATCCGGCCCCCAGGTCGGTTCACGAGCCCGCACACGATACCGGTGGCTGGGGACATCCGCGCTAGTCCTGCGCGGGTAAACGGCTGCACCGCTCGTCACAGGGCCGGGCGCCACGTGTCCACACGCGTTTCGGACCGCCGCACACCTTTTCGGATGCGTCGAGCGCCTCTAGGCTCCGCTCCTATGGAGCCTGACGCGTTCACGAGTTCTCCAGTGGTCTGGCTGGTGACCGAAGACATCCACCTCATCCGTTCGGACACCATCACCAGCATCGGGGTGACCGGCGACCAGCTCACCGTCTGGCAGGGCGACCGGGCTACGACGGTGGTGCAGGTCGGCCTCCGTCCGCAGTTCGCCGCGAAACACGCCGGAATTCTGGCCCAGCGCCTCGCCTCCGCCGCGACCGACCCGCCCCTCGATCCTGTCGGCAAGCCCTTCCCCGCCGTCTACGTGTGGCTCCACCTCGACGATGCGGCGGAGCCCCGCTGGCAGGTGAGGGTCGCGGGCGGCGGCGAGAACTCCGACCCTCCCGAGCCGCCCTTCAGCGCCGACGCGCCGGCCTGAGAACACGGCGCCGCGTCCCGGTGGTACGCCGGGACGCGGCGATCAATCGGTCTGCTTCGGGTACGTGCCCGTGCCTTTGACGTGGATGCCGTCCGGGCCCGGCGGCTTACTGAACCGGAGCGTGTAGACACCGTATTCGAGTTGCACGTTCTCGGTGATGATGAGCGGTTTCCCGTCGTCATCCTTTATCTTGCACTTGTAGTCCTTGTCGAGGACCCTTCTCGGCGGGCTGACGATGGTGTCGTATTTGTAGATCTCGAAGTAGTAGGGCTCGCCGGGGACGCCGAGGCACTGCCACTTGAAGATGTCAGTGCCCGCGTTCTGGGAGAACCTCTTGGAGTCCCACTGCTTCGCGAAGGTGACGTCGAAGGTCTTGGTGATGTTCTCGCGGCGGGCGGCCTCGGCAGACGGGGCCGCCGTCAGCACTCCTGCCGCAACGGCCGCCGTGACGAGAAAAGCGGTTTTTCGCATACGCTCCTCCTTCTGTCGCGAGCACCAGTTTCACCCGCCAGAGGAGATCATTTCATTAGGCCGAGCATTACGAACCAGTAGATTATCTATCGGCGACCAAATGAGTCTCTTAGCAGTCTTGTGCTGCAAATTTCACCGTTTATGGCTACCCGCACGCCGCGGAGCACCTCGGCGCCGGGAGGGCGGCACCGGCCGGAGCGGGCCGGTTCGTCAGGGCCGCACCCTTGCGCGGCGCCCACGGTTGGGCTGATCATACATTCACTCGTTGTGTGTATGAATGGATGGGTGGTGGCGGGATGCCGCGCGGGACGGCTGTGGTGCTCGGCGGGAGTGTGGCGGGGCTGTGCGCCGCGGGAGTGCTCGCCCGTCACTTCGAGAAGGTGGTCGTGCTGGAGCGGGACCGGCTGCCGCCGGAGGCCGAGCACCGGCGGGGCGTCCCGCAGAGCAAGCATCCGCACTTCCTCCTCAACTCCGGCCGGCGGGCGATCGGAGAGATCTTCCCCGGGTTCGAGGAGGCGCTCATCGCGGCGGGCGGGATGCACCTGATGCCGTCGATGGACGCGGCCTACTGCGAGAACGACGGCTGGGCGCCGCGCAAATCCGGCTCGATGACGATGGTGTACAGCTCCCGCGTGCTGATCGAGCGGGTCCTGCGCGACAAGGTCCGCGAGCTGCCCGTCATCGAGATCCGCGAGGGCGTGACCGTCACCGGGCTCCGCTCCACAGGCGGTCGCGTCGAGGGGGTCGAGTACGACGGCGAAGGCTGTCTGGCCGCTGACCTGGTCGTCGACGCGCTCGGTCGCGGCTCTTCGGTCGTGGACTGGCTCGGCGCGGCCGGGTGGCCCGCGCCGCCGGAGAAGACGCTCGACGCCAAGGTCACCTACACCTCGCGCTGGTACGACCTGCCCCCGGCGAGGCGGCGGCCGGAGACGTGGTGGTGGAAGCACCTGGTCATCACTCCGACCCAGGACGGCGGCGACCACCCTGCCGAGCACGAGTTCCTCAGCAACTTCTTCCCCATCGAGGGTGAGCGCGCCATCGTGTGCATGGGGTCGTGGGGCATCGAGATGCCGCGCAAGGCGGAGGCGTTCGAGGACGCGCTGGACCGTGTGCGGACACCGGTGTTCGCCCAGGCGGCCCGTGCCTGCACTCCGACCTCCGGGGTGCACCTGACCCGCTCGACCGGTAACAAGTGGCGCCGGTACGACCTGCTCAGGACGCCCCCGGTCGGGCTGGTGTGCGTCGGTGACTCGATCTGCGCCTTCAACCCCTTCTACGCCCAGGGGATGAGCTCCGCCGCCCGTTCCGCCCTCATCCTCGACGAAGTGCTGCGCGGGCGCGACACCGTCGACCTCGCGTTCATGCGCGAGTTCCTGCGCGGGCAGCGGAAGTCGCTCCAGGTGCCCTGGATGCTGGCGATGGCCCGTGACCAGGCCTACGACTTCGCGACAGGGACCGAAGTCGCCGCCGCCTGGCGCCGCAGGCTCACCGCGCGCCTGAGCTGGCCGGTCTTCAACGCCATCACCGCCGCGAGCCGCGAGGACGCCTACGTCGAGCGGACGTTCGCCCAGGTGTTCAACCTCGACAGGTCGCTCCGGCAGATGGCCGCCGATCCGCGGTTCTGGTTCGGCGTCGCGCGCTACAAGCTGCGGAAACGGCTCGGCCGCACCGTCGTGCCCCACGGGTTCGACGTCCGGAGGGATCCGCCCGGCATCGACTTCACCGGTTACACCGGCCCCCGCGGCGCCTCCCCGGCCCGCGGCGACGACCTTGTCGGCACCTGACGCCGGGAGGCGGCTCATGGGTCACACCTGCGATCCGGCGGCCGAGCGCGTCGCCGGGAAACTCGGTTTCTCCTGCCACGGCGCCGATCCCGTGGTGAGCTTCCGGAACCCGTTCGACCTGGCCGACGGCACCATGGCCGTGCTCGAACTGCTCATCGTCGGCGGCGCGGTGTTCGCCCTGGTGCACGCGTGGCGGCGGTGGCGGCGCGACGGCGACCCGGTCAACATCTCGCTGTGGTTCGCCTCGGTCGTCTACCTGGCGGTGATCGAACCGCCGCTGTACTTCCCCGGCTGGTTCGGTCTGCAGGACCACGTCGGGTTCATCTTCTCCCACAACGTGTTCACCGTGCAGTTCATGTACGACCGGCTGCCGCTGTACATCGTGGCCTTCTACCCCGCGATCTCGCAGCTCGCCTACGAGCTCGTCCGGGTGCTCGGCGTCTTCGCGCGGCGCGGGCCGCTGGCCGGCTCGGTGGCGGTCGCGTTCGCCTGCCAGGTCTTCTACGAGGTCTTCGACCAGCTCGGCCCCCAGCTGAGGTGGTGGGCGTGGAACGAGGCGAACGAGAAGATCAACCAGCCGGCGCTCGCCTCGGTGCCGATGAACAGCATGCTGCTGTTCGCCTCGGTCTCCTTCGGCGCGATGACCTACCTCGTCGTCCGCCTGGCCGGTGGACGGGACGGCCGCGGCGCCCTCACCGGAGCGCGGATCGGCTGGCGCGCCCTGGTCGCGGGCGCCGTGACGCCCCTGGCGATGATCGTCGTGAGCGCCCCCAGCGGCGCCTTCGAGGGCCGCCTCGGGGTCCAGCGGGCGATCCTCGGCGCCGAGCTCGCCGCGGTCTGGATCGCCGGCCTCCTCCTGCTCGCCGACGCCTGGCGCGCGGGGCGCGCCGGCAGGGCGGCCGGCACGGCCGTCCCGGTGGTGTCGCCGCTGTTCGCGCGGACCTATCCGGCGCTGTACCTCGGCGTCCACGTCGCCTTCTGGCTCATCGCGCTGCCCGCGTACCTCGCCTCGTCCGGCGGCTTCACCGAGCAGGGCACGCCGATCGGAAGCCTGTGGTACGCCGCGCTGTGCTCGGTCGCCGCCACCGGATTCATCGCGGCCGCGCTCCGCGCGAGCGTGTCACGGGGGACGGCGGAGCCTGTGCGATCCTAAGGCCCATGGGGCACCACGGCTGGGGAGGCCGGCCACCCGCGTCGGAGGCCGAGGCCCGGCAGCGCATCGTCGACGCGACCGTCCGCTGCATCGACAGGCACGGCGTCGCGAAGACGACGCTGTCCGACGTCGCGAACGAGCTCGGGGTGACCCGCCAGACCGTCTACCGCCACTTCGGCCGCATCAGCGACATCATCGGCGAGGTCGCGGCCCAGGGCGCCGAGTCGTTCGTCGACCGGCTGATCGCCCACCTCCAGGGCATCGGCGACCCGGCCGAGGCCGTGGTCGAAGGCATGATCTTCTGTGTGCGGACCATCCCGAACGAGCCGCGGCTGAGCCTGCTGCTCCAGCTCGACGACTCCGCCGCCTTCGGCCGCGGGGCCACCACCGCGGACGCCATCGCCTACGGCGCCGAGATGCTGCAGCGCTTCCCCGTCGACTGGGCGGCCGCCGGTGTCGGCGAGGACGAGCTCGACGGCCTCGCCGAGATCGTCATGCGCCTGCTGACCTCGCTGCTGCAGCACCCGAGCGAGCCGCCGAGGGACGAGGCGCAGATCCGCGCCGTCCTGCACCGCTGGCTGGCCCCCGCCCTGAGCGCCGGCGCCGTCAGACAGGGGTGATCGGCAGGGAG
This sequence comes from Actinomadura sp. NPDC049753, assembly GCF_040674655.1. Classification (NCBI taxonomy): domain Bacteria; kingdom Bacillati; phylum Actinomycetota; class Actinomycetes; order Streptosporangiales; family Thermomonosporaceae; genus Actinomadura; species Actinomadura sp. NPDC049753. The sequence continues at coordinate 5,343 of NZ_JBFARL010000082.1, forward strand.
CGCCGCGGCCGGAAGGCGAAGGCGGCGCCGGTGCTGAAGCGGACGACGGCCACCTCGCCGGGCTCCGGGGCCGGGTCGTCGCGGCGGACGACGGTCAGTCGCCATTCCTCGTCGCCGGAACCGTCCGCCTCGACGTCGAGGTGGGCGTCCACGGCGCGGACGACGGCCTGGAGTGCGGTCGTCCACTCGGGTCCGCAGAGGGAGATCCAGGCGCCGTCCTCATGCGCCGGGGACGGACGGACGACGACGTTCGCGCCCTCGATGTCGGCGTCGACGTAGGCCGAAGGGTTGAGCAGGGGGTGCACCGCGAGAAGGCGGGCCGCTCCCTCCGCGTCGCGCGGCGGGTCCAGGGCGCGGGCGAGCCGCTCGGCGGCGACGCCGGCGATGCCGACGAGCTGCTTGCGGCGGATGCGGAGCAGTTCGCCGGCGTCGGCGGCCCGCTGGGCCACGGAGAGCGTGAAGGCCCGGTTGAGCAGGTGCATCTGGAGGCAGACCTCGTCGGCGATCCGTGACAGCGCGGAGCGGGAGAAGGCGGCGAAGTCGAGGTCGGAGAGCAATGGCCCGGAGTAGTCGGCGAGCCCGTCGTCGGACGGGTCGATCGGCGCGAGTTCGAGGGTCGCGGCGCGGGAGCGCTCGTTGTCGGCGAGCAGGGGGATGCCCTCGGCGTCGGGGTGGGACTCGTCGATGACCACCGTCCACGCGCAGTGGGGGTGACGGTCGGCGGGGCGGCGCGGCGGCCGGTGGATCGGCCGCACCTGGGCCTTCGGGTTGGTCGCGACCGCGGTGGCGTCGAAGGTGGGGTCCTCGATGTCGTGGCACATGGAGCGGACGTAGTCGTCGCCCATCGGCTCCACGTCCATCAGAGCGCCGCAGTGGTCGAGGTGGAACTCGCCGTGCCACCGGTCGTGGACGGTGTAGCGGAAGTCCATGAACTGCGGCGGGGCGCCGATGTCGAGCTGGAGGCCCTTGAAGATGGTCGGGACGTCGCCTTCGCCCAGCACCTCGGGGGCGTAGCCCAGGGCTCGCTGCATCCGCCTGGTGTAGATCGGGCTCGATGCCGCCCACTCCTCGATCGCGATCCGCGCCATCTCCTCCCTGCCGAACGCGGAGATGCACCACGCCATCCCGGAGCGGTCGATGAGCTGCCCGATCAGGAGCAGCTCGGGCACGACGACCGCGAGTTCTCCGCGGGTCAGGCCCGCGTACCGGCCCGGGGGCGTCGCCGGCGGGTTGGCCATCTGCGGATCTCCTTGCCTCGGCGGTCCCGCCCACCTGCGACCGGGGCGGCGGGGAGGTGTCGGCGCCGCGGCCCCAGGCCGGGCACGGCTCCGTAGCGCATGGCGTCATAGTAGAACGTGTTCCAACCAAACTGGAAGCCTGTCCGGACACCTGTCCGACTATCCGCCGACAGCGCCGGGCATTGCGACGGGATCGAGGCTCGACCTATGCTGGACATGTGTCCAGTCAGCTGACCGGCGCGGCGCGGCGAACGGCCGGAAGCGTCCGTCACCACGGCGCCCGGTAACGCGTTCTCATGACCGTCCCCTCCCGTCGAGGAGCACCATGGCCATCCGCGTCCTGCACGTGGCCACCGGCAACGTCGGCCGCATCGCCCTGGGGCAGCTGATCGAGGACCCGCGCTTCGAGCTGGCCGGACTGGTCGTCTCGAACCCCGCGAAGGTCGGGCGCGACGCCGGCGAGCTCGCCGGGCTCGACGCGGTCACCGGGGTCGCGGCCACCGCGGACCTGGAGGCGGCGCTCGCCGCGCGGCCCGACTGCACCGTCTACTGCGCGATCGGCGAGACCAGGCTGCCCGGCGCCCTCGCCGACATCGGGACGATCCTCGCCGCGGGCAGCAACGTGGTCGCCTCCTCTCCGGTGCCGCTGATCTACCCCTGGGGGCTGCTGCCGGACCGCATGATCCGTCCCGTCGAGGACGCCTGCCGGGCGGGCGGGACGAGCCTCTTCACCACCGGAGTGGACCCCGGCTGGGTGAACGACCTGCTGCCCTTCGCGATCGCGAGCACCTGCCAGCGGGTGGAGCAGGTGCGCTGCTCGGAGATCGCCGACTACGCGACCTACGACGGCGGCCCGGTCATGTTCGACTTCATGGGCTTCGGACGCCCCGTGGGGGACCTGCCGAAGATCCTGCGCCCGGGGATGCTGGCCGCGTCGTGGGGCGTCAGCCTCCGGATGCTGGCCCGGGGGTTCGGTTTCGAGCTCGACGAGATCACCGAGTGGTTCGAGCAGGAGCCGGCGCCGGAGGCGTTCGACGTGGCCGCCGGGCACATCCCCGCCGGCGGGATGGCGGCCGTCCGGTTCCGGATCAGCGGCGTCGCCGGCGGCAGGGAGGTCCTCGTCATCGACCACACGACCCGGCTGCGCGGCGACCTGCGGCCGGACTGGCCGCAGCCGGCGCAGGACGGCGGCTCCTACCGGGTCGAGATCGTCGGGGAGCCCTCCTACCGCGTCGACGTCTGCCCGACCAGCGCCAAGGGGGACCACAACTACGCCGCGATCGCCGCGGGCGCCGGGCGGATCGTCAACGCGATCCCCGACGTCGTCGCGGCGCCGCCGGGGCTGCGGACGCCGCTCGACCTGCCTTTCACCACCGCCCGCGGCGTCTTCGCCGCGGCGCTGACCGACCGGGGCACCGGCAGATAGGGACGGCGACCATGGGACGTGTGGACGGGAAGACCGCTCTGATCAGCGGCGGGGCCCGCGGCATCGGCGCGGCGAGCGCCCGGGCCCTGGCCGCCGAGGGCGCCAGGGTCGTCATCGGCGACATCCTCGACGACGAGGGCAGGGCGGTCGCGGACGAGCTGGGCGACGCGGGACGCTACGTGCACCTCGACGTGACCAGCGAGGACGACTGGGCGGCCGCCGTCGAGACCACCGTCGCCGAGTTCGGCGCGCTGAACGTGCTGTTCAACAACGCGGGGATCGCCAACGGCGCGGCCGTCAACCGGTTCAGGCCGGAGAAGTGGCGGCAGATCATCGACGTCAACCTCACCGGTCCGTTCCTCGGCATCCGCGCGGCCACCGACGCGCTGATCGCCGCCGGAGGCGGTTCGATCATCAACAACTCCTCCATCGAGGGCCTGCGCGGCACCTCCTGGGCGCACGGCTACGTGGCCTCGAAGTGGGGGCTGCGGGGCCTGACCAAGTCGGTCGCCGTGGAGCTCGCCCCGCACGGCGTCCGGGTCAACTCGCTGCATCCCGGCCTGATCCGGACGCCGCTCACCGAAGGCATCCCGGACGACATGGTCCCGATCCCCCTCGGACGCCCCGGCCTGCCGGAGGACGTCGCCTCCTTCGTCGTCTTCCTCGCCAGCGACGAGTCGTCCTTCGCCACCGGATCGGAGTTCGTCATCGACGGAGGGACCGTGCAGCAGATCCCCCACAAGGGCTGACCGCCGCCGGCCCGGCCGTGGTAGGGAGACTGCCGTGCGAGACTCCGCGAAAGACCACGGGACGGGCCCCACCGACTACGACGCCGAACTGCGGCTGCACGACCGGGTCCTGCGCCGGGCGGCCGCCGTCCGGCGCCACGACCACGTCCTCGACATCGGATGCGGTTCCGGGCACACGACCAGGCAGGCCGCGCGCACGGCCCAGGCGGGCAGCGCGTTCGGGGTCGACGTCTCCGCGCCCGCCATCGAGCGCGCCCGCGAGCTGGCGCGGGCCGAGGGCGTCGGCAACGTCGCCTTCGAGCACGCCGACGCGCAGGTCCACCGCTTCCCGCCCGAGCGCTTCGACGTGGCGATCAGCAGGTTCGGCACGATGTTCTTCGACGACCCGGTCGCGGCGTTCGCCAACATCGGGCGGGGGCTGCGCCCGGCCGGACGCCTGGTGACGATGGTGTGGCAGCCCGCCGAACGCAACGAATGGGAGGTCGCCATCCGCCCGGCCCTCGCCGGGGCCGGGCACGCGGAGGCCGCCGCTCCCTCCGGACCGGACGCGTTCTCTCTCGGCGACCCGGAGACCGTCGAGCGGATCCTCGGCGCCGCGGGCTTCGCCGACATCGCCTTCACCGACGTCCACGAGCCCGTCTACTACGGGCCGGACGTGGACGCCGCCCTCGACTGGATCCGCGGTTTCGCCTCCACGCGCGAGGCGCTTCAACGGCTGGACCCGGCCGCCTCGGCGCGTGCGGTCGCCCGCCTGCGCGAAACGCTCTCAGCTCACCTCGACGACGACGGTGTCCGGTTCGATTCGCGCGCGTGGATCATCACAGCGCGCCGGCTCTAGTCCCTGCCCGGCAGGACGGCCTTCGCGTTCCCGCTGTGCCGCACCCAGTAGGTGATGGCCATGTCGCACCAGGACGCACGAAGGTATGCGTCGCCGTGCCTGGACGCGTTCTCCCGGGTGATGGCGTTCGGACGCCCGGACATTCCGAGCGTCCTGCGGGCCTCGGCGACCATCTTCGCCGCGGTCACCGCCCGCCCTCCTCGTGGGCCGGCGGACCGCGGAAGATCCCGTCGCGGTCGGGCGGGCCGTAGAGCCGTTCGAGGACCTCCTGCTCGTCGGGCTCGGTGGCGGCGTGCACGTCGGGGTGGGCGTCCACCTCGTCCATGTGCTCGATCTCCTGGTCCACGCTGTCCTCCTGGTCGTGCGCGCTCGTCCGGCTTCCGCGGCCGGCGGCGGCCTGGTGCCGCCCGTCCGGGCACGGCTCGTCGCGCGGGATCACGGAGGGATCGCTGAAGGGCGCGCCGCCGCGGGGCGCCCGGCGGCGGTTCCGGCGGACCGGGGGCGCGGCCGGGCGTGCTCGGCCTTTCCGACCGCCCAATCGGAAACGCCGAGACCGACGAGCCGAAAGGCGCGGTCGGCAGGAAACCGTCACCAAGCAGTATGTCCGCAGAACGCAGTGTCTTTATCCAGCCGAATGGCAAGGGCCCTGTCGCCCGGCGTTCCTCTTCCTGTACCGGGCGATGCGCTCGGCGGCCCAGGCCGGAATGCGCCAGTTCCCCGGCCCCTCGTGACCGGGACGGCCCGATAGGGCGGTCCCGGTCACGGCGGAGCGGCTCGGCGTCAGTCCAGGGCCAGCAGCAACGCGGCGGACCAGCTGAAGTTGGTCGAGTTCAGCGGGGCTCCCGTCAGGGGGTTGTAGTTCTCCATGATCGGTGCGTCTCCGAGCAGGCCGGACGCCGAGCCGCGCAGGCGGTCGGCGAGGGCGGACGCGTCGGCGCGGTAGCCGTACCTCCGCAGGCCCTCCAGGGAGAAGTACGCCTGGTCGAGCCAGACGGGGCCGCGCCAGTACTTCTCCGGGGCGAAGTACGGCGAGCTCTTCGCCACCGTCGCGAACGGCATCGGGGTGGCGAACTCCTCCGGGTCGGTCAGCCGGCCGCGGACGGCGGCCGCCTGGGGTCCGGTCGCCACGCCCGCCCACAGCGGGATTGCTCCCTCGATGCCGCGGCCCCGGTCGGTGAGGCGCCGGCCCGTCGCGAGGTCGGTGTCGTAGAAGTAGCCGGTCGCCGGGTCGTACATCGCCGTGCGGATCGCGGCGGTGAGCGTCCGCGCCTGGGCGGTCAGGCGGCGGGACGCCGCCCGGTCGCCGAGGCGCTCCGCGATCGCCGCGAGGTGGCCCTTCTCGGCGGCGAGGTAGGAGTTGAGGTCGACGGACTCCTGGTTCAGCGAGTAGCCCACGACCCGTCCGGCGGCGTCCCGGTTCTCGACGGCGGTGGTGCCGAGCGCGGCGTCGAAGCGCGGGGCGTTGTCCATGCCGCTCTCCCAGGCGGCGGCCTGCCGGCGGGCCTCCGGGGTGTCGTTGGCCGGGTCGACGGTCGCGCCGTACTCGGCGAGGCCGTCGTGGTCGTGGTCCCGGGTGCGGTACCACCAGTCGTGGTAGGCGACCAGCTTCGGGTACATCTCGCGCAGGAACCGGACGTCGCCGCTGCGCTTGTAGGTCTCCCAGACCGCCCAGGCGGCCAGCGGCGGCTTGGTGTTGCGCTCGTTCCAGTTGCCGCCGCCGCGGGCGGGGTCGTTGTAGAAGAGGCAGTCGGGGATCATGCCGGCGTCCTGCGGCCGGTCACGCGAGTCCGCGGTGATCTGGTGGTCGAACATCGACCTGATCTGCGACTGGGCGAGCGCCGGGTCGAAGCCGGCCACGCCGACCGCCTGCTTCCAGGTGTCCCAGGCCCAGAAGCCGCCGGTGAACCACTTGTAGGAGATGGACGGCGTGATGCCGCCGTGGTCGAGCCTCCCGGCCGGGCCGCGCCAGTTGGTGACGAGGGTTTCGAGCGCCTTGACCGCGAGCCGCCGCCGTCCCGCGGGCACGTCGGCGGTGACGGCGGCGACGTACCGGCGCCAGCGGGCGTCGGTGTCGCCGATCGCCCTGCCGGGGCGGCGCAGCAGGTCGCGCACGGCCGCGGCCTCCCGCTCGCGTTCGGCCGCGGTGAAGGTGTAGGTCTCGGTCCAGGTCAGCGCGGACGAGCCGCGCGGCGCGAGGGTGAGCGGGCGCGCCAGGTCGGTCCGGTAGGAGTCGCCGGCGACGGTGGTGCGGACGGGGTCGGCGTGGGTCACCTCGAACCGTTCGGTGCCGTCGGTGAGGTAGTCCCACTGCTCGCGGACGCGGGCGAAGCCGACCGCGACGCCGCGCGCCGTGGCGTGCAGGGACGGCGCGCTCCTCATCGGCTCGTCGTCCGGGCGCAGGAGCGAACCGCTCCAGCCGACCTCCACCGTCCTCGGGCGGCTGCCGGTGTTGGCGATGGAGGCGCGGACGAGCGCGCTGTGCCCGGAGGCGAAGCGCAGTTCGAGGGTGAGCCGGAGTCCCGGCAGGTCGTAGACCTGGCGCAGCATTCCGGGGAGGGCGGTGAGCCGGGGCGCGCCGGCGGCGGCGAGGTCGAGGTCCCGGCCGTCAGCGCGCAGCCGGATCCGGCTGAACGCCTTGCTCAGCCACCACGGGTACTCCTGGGCGATGTAGAGCGGCCCGGAGAACCCGCCGTACGCGTCCTTGTCCCCCGGCCGCGGCAGGGCGTAGGCGTGCCACGCGCCGCGGTCGCTGAAGACGTTGACCTCGTTGACCTCCGCGGGCAGCGCGTTGGTCGGGACGCCGTGCAGGTCGAGCACGTCGGCGTAGCCCTCCGGCCCCGCCTTCCGCTCGGCGGCGGAGGACGCCGGCACGGCGGTGACGAGGAGGGCGGAGCCGAGCGTCAGCCCGGCCAGGGCGTGGAGCGGTCGTCGCATGATCACCTTTCGGGGTGGGGGTGGGTCGTCCTGAGCACCGCCGCCCCGAGCGGGGGCAGCCGCAGCGTGTCCCGCACAGCGGCGCCGGACAGGAGGTCGACGCCGTCCGGGACGGGCACGTCCGTCTCGGCGTCGCGGTGGTTGAGCAGGAAGAGGTAGGACGCGGCGGGCCCGTCGCGGCGGGTGGCCTCGACACCGTCCGGGACGGCGTGCACCGGGCGGACGCCCGCGTCGGCGAACGCCTCGTCCAGCACGAGCCCGATGCCGTCGCCCAGGTGGCAGCTCACGTACCAGGCCCGCCCGGCGCCGTGCGCGTTGCGGGTGACCGCCGGGCGGCCGGCGAGCGCCCCGGATCCGTACGCGGCCGCGGTCTCGGCCCCGGCGGTCTCCAGCCATTCGCTCCACAGCGTCGCCGGGACCGTGCGGTCGCCGAACGCCACCTCGACGGACGCGTCGTCCGGGACGGGCCAGAACTCGTCGACGACGACTCCGAGCACGTCCCGGAGCGGCGCCGGATAGCCGCCGAGATGCACATGGTCGTGCTCGTCGACGATGCCGCTGAAGAAGCCGCAGACGAGCCGGCCGCCGTCCGCGACGTACGAGCCGAGCCAGGCGGCCGTCTCGTCGCTCGCCATGTAGAGGTTGGGCAGCAGCACGAGCCGGTACGGCGCCAGGTCCGCGCCGCGGGGGACGAAGTCGACGGCCGCGTTGCGGGCGTGCGCCGCGCCGTACCAGGACAGCACGAGGTCCTGGAGCCGGAGCCGGGACGAGGGGTGGTCGTCGAGTTCCAGCGCCCACCAGGAGTCCCAGTCCAGGACGATCGCGACGTCCGCCGTGGTGCGTGTGCCGGCGACCTCGGCGAGCCGGGCGAGCTCGCGCCCGATGCGCACCGTCCGGTCCCACTGCGGGGAGCCGGTGCCGCGATGCGGGAGGAGCGCGCTGTGGAACTTCTCCGCCCCGGCGCGCGACGCCCGCCACTGGAAGTGCAGCACGCCGTCCGCTCCGCGCGCCACCGCCTGGAAGGACCACAGCCGTCCCAACGCGGGCGGCTTCGGCACGTTGACCGGACGCCAGCTCACCGCCGACGGCGCCTGCTCCATGAGCAGCCACGGCCGGCCGCCCTTCAGCGAGCGCATCAGGTCGAAGTTCATCGCGGCGTTCACGTGCGCCGCCGGGTCGGCCGGGTCGGGGTAGGCGTCGTCGGACACGACGTCCTCGTGCGCCGCCCACTTCCAGTAGTCCAGCGGCTTGAACATCGACATGAAGTTCGTCGTCACCGGGAGGCCCCCGCCGTCCTCGTCCAGGACGGCCTTCTCCGCCAGGTAGCAGCCGAGCAGGGCGTCCGAGCAGAACCGGCGCCAGTCGAGCATCTGGGTCGGGTTCACCGGTCCGGGCGCGGTGCGCGGCGGCTCGATCTCCTCCCACCGGCCGTAGCGCTGCGACCAGAAGTCGGTCGCCCAGGCGCGGTTCAGCTCCGCGACATCGCCGTACCTCTCCCGCAGCCAGGACCGGAAGTCCGCCGCCGACGCGGCGCAGAAGCACTCGGTCACGTGATCGCCGTACTCGTTGTGGACGTGCCACAGCACGACCGCCGGATGGGCGCGGTAGCGCCGGGCGATCATCCGGGCCAGCCGCGTCGCCGATTCCCGGTAGACCGGGGAGGACGGGCAGTAGTGCTGGCGGGAACCGAACTCCAGCCGGACGCCGTCCGCCGTGACGGGCAGGATCTCCGGGTGGCGGCGCACCAGCCAGGCGGGCGGCGACGCGGTGGCCGTGGCTAGATCGGCGGCGATCCCGTGCTCGGCGAGCAGGTCGAGCAGCCGGTCGAGCCACCCGAAGTCCCAGGCGTCCGGGCCCGGTTGCAGCCGCGCCCACGAGAACACGCCGACCGTCACCAGGTTGACCCCGGCCTCGTTCATCAGCCGGACGTCCTCCGCCCAGACCTCCTCGGGCCACTGCTCGGGGTTGTAGTCCCCGCCGTAGAGCAGCCCCGGCACCCGAATAGCCGCTTTCATCCCTTGACCGCCCCTCCCAAGAGCCCGGACACGAACTGCTTCTGGAACAGGAAGAAGATCAACATCAGGGGGAGGGTCGCCAGGAAGGAGCCGAGGATCAGCCCGGAGTAGTCGACGCGGCTCTGCCCGATGAGCGTGTACAGCGCGACCGGCGCGGTGTACTTGTCCTCGGTGTTCAGCATCAGCAGCGGCCACAGGAAGGCGTTCCACTGCGTCATGAAGGTGAAGATGACCAGTGCGCCGAACTGGGGCCGGACCACCGGGAGGACGACCTGGTAGAAGATGCGCAGGTCGCCCGCGCCGTCCATGCGGGCCGACTCGATCAGCTCGTCCGGGAAGGCGAGGAACGCCTGGCGCATGAGGAAGATGCCGAACGAGTTGGCCAGGAACGGCAGGATGACCGCCTGGTAGGTGTCGACCCACCCGAGGCTCGCCATCATCTGGAACAGCGGGACGAGCAGCACCTGGAACGGGATCATCATGGTCGCCAGGACGGCGCCGAGCAGCAGCCGGCGTCCCCGGAACCGGTACTTGGCCAGCGCGTACCCGCACATGGCGGAGATCAGCGAGCTGAGCACCGTGTAGACGACGGCGACGCCCGCGCTGTTGAGCATGACGCGGCTGAAGCCGATCGTGTGCTCCAGTTCCACCAGGTTGTGCAGGAACCGCCCGCCCGGGAGGAACGGCGGCGGGGACGCGAACAGCTCGGAGTCGTCGCGGGTGGAGGCGACCACCATCCAGTAGAACGGCGCCGCGCTGATCAGCGCGCCCGCCAGGAGCAGCAGCAGGGCGAGCGCGCGGCCCGCGCGGAAGCGGCCCCTTCCTTCGGCGGCCTGGCTCACCGCGACCTCTCCTTCCCGAAGAAGCGGAACTGGGCGTAGGAGATCAGCCCGATGATCGCGACGACGACCCAGGAGATGGCGGCCGCGTAGCCGAAGTCGAGCTGCTCGAAGCCCACCTTGTAGAGGTAGAGGACGGGCGTGGTCGTGGCGTTGCCCGGTCCGCCGCCGGTCAGGACGTAGTTCTCGTCGAAGAGCTGGAGCGTTCCGATCGTCGAGGTCACCGAGCAGAACAGGATGACGGGACGCAGCTGCGGCATGACCACCCGGACGAACGTGGTGAGGGGCCCGGCGCCGTCGATGGCCGCCGCCTCGTACTGCTCCCGGGCGATCGACTGGAGCCCGGCCAGCAGGATGACCGCGTTGTAGCCCGTCCACCGCCAGGTGATCGAGCCGATCAGCGCCAGCCGCGCCCAGCCGGGCCCGTTCAGCCAGTCGACGTCGGGCAGGCCCACCGCGCCGAGCATCTGGTTGACCAGGCCGCCGTCGGTCTTGAGCAGGACGCGGAACACCACCGAGTAGGCGACCAGCATCGTGACGGCGGGCAGGAAGTAGGCGATGCGGAAGCCCGCGCGCAGCCGCAGCCAGGACTGGTTCAGCCCGAACGCCAGCAGCAGCGCCAGCCCGATCATGACCGGGACCTGGACGACGAGGATCAGCCCGGTGTTGCGCAGCGCGGCCCAGAAGACGGGGTCCGCCGCCATACGGCGGTACTGGGCCAGCCCGACCCAGGTCGTCACGCCGTCGCGGTCGGCGGTGAAGCTCTGGTAGAGGCCGGCCAGGAGCGGATAGGCGAAGAAGAGCGCCAGCAGCGCCGCCGCCGGGCCCGCGAACGTCCACGGCGTGGTCCGGCGGCGCCAGCGCTCCCGCCACCGGGGCGGCGCGTCCCGGACCGCGCGGGCGGGGCCGCCCCGCGCGGGCTTCCGTTTCGTCACGTCGACGACCACGGCGTCACTCGGCGATCGACCGGCCGGTCGCGGCGGCGATCTGCTTGGCCGCCGAGTCCAGGGCCTTCGCCGGGTCGTCGCCGTGCAGCACGATGCCGGAGACGGTGCGGTTGACGACGTCCCTCGCCTTCGGGCCGTCCTTGGAGACCTCGATCGGGGGCACCTTGTCCGCGAGGTCGGCGAACGTCGCGAAGACGGGCCGGCCGCCGTAGTAGGGCTGCGGCGCGGTGACGAACGGGTCCTTCAGCGCGGGCAGGTAGGCGGGGAACAGGCCCTCGTTCTTCAGCATGGACACCTGGTTGGCGGTGTCCGCGAGGGCGAACTCGATGAACGCCCACGCCGCCCGCGCGTTCGCGCTGTGGCCGCTGACGGCGAGGGTCGACCCTCCGTCGTTGGACGTCCGCACCCCGCCCTGGTCGAACGCCGGGAGGGGCACGACGCCGAACTTCCCCTTGAGTTCGGGCATCTCGTCGGTGAGGGTGCCCGACCACCACACCGCGTACGGGGTGGTGGCGACCTTGCCCGCCTTGGTCGCCGAGACGAGGCCGTCCCAGCCCTTCTCGAAGGCGACGAGGTCCTTGTCGGCGAGCGTCTTGAGCAGCGTCGCGGCGCGGACGGCCCGCGGGTCCGACACGGCGATCCTCCCGCCGCGCACGTAGCCCTGGCCCTGCTGCTGGAGCAGCATCGGGAACATGCTGTCCTCCTGCGGGTCCATGACGAGGAGCTTCTTGCCGGTCGCCGCCTTGATCCGCTCGCCGGCGCGGACGTAGTCGTCCCACGTCGCGATGCTCGCCGGGTCGACGCCGGCCTCCTCGAACATGTCGGCGCGGTAGTAGAGGGCGCAGGGCCCGCCGTCCCAGGGCAGGGCGAAGACCTTGCCGCGCTCGTCGGTGACGTCCTTCCAGGCCGCGCGGGCGAACTCGGCCCGGTGCGCGCCGGCGAGCGGGGTCAGGTCGTACAGCCCGCCGGGGAAGGCGCCGATGTAGCCGGGGAGCCGGGTGCCCTCGATGGTGAGGACGTCGGGCAGGCCCTTCCCCGCCTTCATCCCCACGGTGATCTTGTCGTAGGCGTTGTCGTAGCCGATGTCGACGACGTCGACGCTCGTCCCGGGATGGCGCTGCTCGAAGGCCGGGGCGAGCCGCTTGAGCGCCTTGGCCGCGACGTCCCACGACCAGACGGCGATCCTTCCTTCGATCTTGGCCTGGGCGCCCGCGCTGAGCGCCGGCCCCGCCTTCCGGGCGCCGCCTCCGGTGGCGCACGCGCTCGTTCCGAGCAGCGCCGAGACGGCTCCGGCGACTCCGGCGGTCAGGACGGTCCGGCGTCCGATGGCCGCCCGTCCGGGGTTGGTCGCCATCTTGCCTCCCCAAGGGATTCGGGATAATGCTGTATACAGCACACTGCATCCTGTGTTCTCGTCAAGAGGGTGAGGCAAGGAATGTGAAGGAGAGCGAGATGAACGCGCACCCCTACATCCCGAACTCGGTGCCCGAGGTGAAGCGGGAGATGCTGGCGGCGATCGGCGCGCGGAGCGTCGAGGACTTCTACGCGGACGTGCCCGGCCGCATCCGGCTGGACCGCCCGCTGGACCTGCCCCCGCCGATGCGCTCCGAGGCCGAGCTGGTCCGGCACGTCGGCGGGCTGCTGGCGCGCAACACCAGCGCCCAGGAGGCGCTCAGCTTCCTCGGCGCCGGCTGCTACCACCACCACGTGCCCGCGGTCGTCGACGAGGTGGTCAACCGGAGCGAGTTCCTCACCGCCTACGCGGGCGAGCCGTACGAGGACCACGGCCGCTTCCAGGCGCTCTGGGAGTACCAGTCGCTGATGGGCGAGCTGCTGGAGATGGACGTCGTGAGCGTGCCGGTGTACGACGGCTTCCAGGCCGCGGGCACCGCGCTGCGCATGGCGGGACGGATCACCGGCCACCGGAGGCTGCTGCTGGTGACGGCCGTCGCCCCCGACAAGCTGTCCAAGATCGAGGACTACGTCCGTCCCGATCACGACGTGGTCCTCGTGCCGGTGGACCCCGCCACCGGGCTGGCCGACCCGGCCGCGGTGCGGGCGGAGCTGGCGGCGGGGGACGTCGCGGCGGTGTTCGCCGAGGCGCCCTCGGCGTCCGGGATCCTCGACCCCGCCCTCCCGTCGCTGGCCGAGATCGCGCACGAGGCCGGGGCCCAGTACGTCGTGGGCTGCAACCCGATCTCGCTGGGAGCGGTGACCCCGCCCGCGGCCTACGGCGCCGACATCGTCTGCGGCGACATCCAGCCTCTCGGGCTGCCCATGAGCTACGGCGGGATGAACGGGGGCTTCGTCGCGACGCGGGACGAGGAACTCTACGTGGGCGAGTTCCCCTCCCGTCTGTTCGGCCTCGCGCCCACCAGCGTCGAGGGCGAGTACGGTTTCGGCGACGTCGCCTACGAGCGCACCTCCTTCGCCCTCCGCGAGGAGGGAAAGGAGTGGGTGGGCACGGCCGCCGCGCTGAACGGCATCGCCGCCGGGGTCTACCTGGCGCTGATGGGGCCGCAGGGCATGCGCGAGGTCGCCGAGACGATCCTGGCGAACACCCGGTACGCGCTGGACCGGCTGGCCGAGGTGCCCGGCGTGGAGACCCCCTACGCGGACGCCCCCCACTTCGCCGACTTCACGCTCCGCTTCACCGGCTCGCGGACCGCCGCCGAGATCGGCGAGGCGCTGCTGGAGCACGGGATCTTCGGCGGCAAGGTCCTGTCCGGGACCGACGCCCTGTACTGCGTCACCGAGATCCACACCAAGGACGACATCGACCGGCTGGCCGAGACCCTCCAGGAGATCGCCAAGTGAAGACGGGCCCGACCCCCTCCCCCCTCTCCCCCGCCGACGCGAAGATCGGCCCGAAGCCCCCGCTGCGCCGGTTCCACCAGGCCCGGTGGGACGAGCCGCTGCTGTTCGAGCTGGGCTCCCCCGGCGAACGCGGCGTGCTGCCCCCGCTCCCGGAGGCGCCCGCGGACGTCGTCCTCCCGGACGGGCTGCGCCGCACCGCGCCGCCCGCGCTGCCGGAGCTGTCGCAGCCGCAGGTGCTGCGGCACTACCTGCGGCTGTCCCAGGAGAACCTCGGCGCCGACTTCAACGTCGACGTGGGCCAGGGCACCTGCACCATGAAGTACAGCCCCAAGGTCAACGACCGGTTCGTCCGCGACCCGAAGGTGGCCGGGCTGCACCCGCTGCAGGACGAGCGGACGGTGCAGGGCGTCCTGGAGATCATGTACCGGCTGGAGGGGCTGCTGCGGGAGGTCTCCGGCATGGACCGGTTCACCCTCCAACCGGGCGCCGGCTCCGCCGCGATCTACACCAACGTCGCGATGATCCGCGCCTACTTCGCGGCGCGCGGGGAGGCCGAGACCCGCGACGAGGTCATCACGACGATCTTCTCGCACCCGTCCAACGCGGCGTGCGCGAAGACGGCCGGGTTCAAGGTCATCACCCTGTACCCCGACGCCGACGGCTACCCCGACATCGAGGCGCTCAAGCAGGCCGTCGGCCCCCGCACCGCGGCCCTGCTCATCACCAACCCCGAGGACACCGGGCTGTTCAACCCGCGGATCGAGGAGTTCGTCCGGATCGTGCACGAGGCCGGCGGGCTGTGCGCCTACGACCAGGCCAACGCCAACGGCATCCTCGGCATCACCCGCGCCCGCGACACCGGGTTCGACCTGTGCCACTTCAACCTGCACAAGACGTTCTCCACGCCGCACGCCTGCGGCGGGCCCGCCGCGGGCGCCTGCGGCGTGACCGCGGAGCTCGCCCCCTACCTGCCGACGCCGACCGTCGAGTTCGACGGCACCCGCTACCGCCTGGACGACGACCGGCCCGAGTCGATCGGGAAGATCCGGCCGTTCTACGGCGTCGTGCCCAACCTGGTGCGCGCCTACGCCTGGATCATGTCACTGGGCGGCGCGGGGCTGCGCGAGGCCGCGGAGGTGGCCGTCCTCAACAACAACTACCTGATGGCGAAGGTGCTCCAGATCCGCGGGGCGTCGGTGCCGTACGCGCCGGGACGCCCCCGGGTCGAGCAGGTCCGCTACAGCTGGGAGCGGCTCGCCGAGGAGACCGGCGTGCACAGCGAGGACATCGGCATCCGCGCGGCCGACTTCGGCACCCACTACTGGACGAGCCACCACCCCTACATCGTCCCCGAGCCGATGACGCTGGAGCCGACCGAGTCCTACTCCCGGGCCGAGCTGGACGAGTACGCCGCCATCCTCGCCGAGGTCGCCCGCGAGGCCTACGAGGACCCCGAGACCGTCCGGACCGCGCCGCACCGCTCCACCGTGCACCGCGCCCGCCAGGACGTCCTGGACGACCCGGCCACCTGGGCGGTCACCTGGCGCGCGTACCGCCGGAAGATCCTCGGGGAATGAGGCCGCGATGAGGATCGGGCTGGTGGTGAACCCCGTCGCCGGGCTCGGCGGCCGGGTCGGGCTCAAGGGCAGCGACGGCGCCGGCGTCCAGGAGAAGGCGCGGGCGCTCGGCGCGACGCCGCGCGCGCCGGAGCGCGCCGCGGCCGCGCTGGCGGAGCTGCGCTCCCGGCTCGGCGCCCCGTTCGCGGTGCCGACCGCGGGCGGGTCCATGGGCGAGGGCGCCGTCCTGCGCGCCGGGCTGGTCCCCGACGTCCGGTACCGGCCCGGCGAGCCCACCACGGCGGCCGACACCGTGCGCGCCGCGGCCGCGCTCGCGCCGCACGTCGACCTGCTGCTGTTCGCCGGCGGCGACGGGACGGCCCGCGACGTGCTGGACGCGGTCGGGGCCTCGGTCCCCGTGCTCGGCGTGCCCACCGGCGTGAAGATGCACTCGGCGGTGTTCGGGGCCACGCCCCGCGCCGCCGGGGAGGCGGCCGCCCTGATGGCCGCCGGCGGCGTGCGGATCCGGGACGCCGAGGTGATGGACCTGGACGAGGACGCCGTCCGGGACGGCCGCGTCTCCGCCCGCCTGTACGGCCACGTGCGGGTGCCCGACATCCCGGTGCGCGTGCAGCAGCGGAAGGTGGGCGGCACGGTCGCGGATCCGTCGTCGGTCGCGGGCATCGCCGCCGGGCTCGCGGAGCGCGCCGGGCCGTCCGGCCTGCTGGTGCTCGGGCCCGGCACGACGATGCGCGCCGTCGCGGCCGCCCTCGGCGCCGACGTCCCCCTCATGGGCGTCAACGTGCTGGCGGGCGACGGGACGGTCGTCGCGGCGGACGTCGCCGCCGCCGAACTGGAGGCGCTGGCGGGCGCGACGCCCGCGTGGATAGCCGTGACTCCGATCGGCGGGCAGGGTTTCCTGTTCGGCAGGGGCAACCAGCAGATCTCCCCCGCCGTGCTGCGCGCCGCCGGCCGCGACCGGCTCGCCGCGGCGGCGACCGAGGCCAAGCTCGCCTCGCTCGGCGGCCGTCCGCTGCTGGTCGACACCGGCGACGAGGACCTCGACGCCTCCCTGCGCGGCCACCTGCCCGTGCTGACCGGGCACCGCCGGTTCGCCATGTACCCCGTCCGATGAAAGGGAGACCGAACGTGAACTCACTCGAAGGCAAGACCGCCGTGGTCACCGGGGCCGCGGGCGGCATCGGGCGGGCCGCCGCCGAGATGATGGCGGGGCTCGGCGCCGCGGTCGTCCTGGCCGACGTCGACGAGGCGGGCGCGGAGGCCGCGAAGGCGATCGAGGCCGCGGGCGGCCGGGCCGCCTTCGTGCGCGGGGACGTCTCCTCCGCGGCCGACTGCGCGCGGATCGTCGCCGCCGCGCGGGACGCCTTCGGCGGGGTGGACGTCCTTTTCAACAACGCCGGAATCATCCGCCGCTCCACCGTCCTGGAGATCGGCGAGGACGACTGGGACCTGGTGATGGCCGTCAACGTCAAATCGATCATGTTGATGAGCCGGGCGGCGATACCGTTGATGGCCGCCGCCGGGGGCGGCAGTATCATCAACACCGGCTCGGGCTGGGGCATCCAAGGGGGCGCGCGGGCCGTGTCCTACTGCGCTTCGAAGGGCGCCGTGGTGAACATGACCCGCGCCATGGCGATCGACCACGGGCCGCAGAACATCCGGGTCAACTGCGTGTGCCCCGGCGACACCGACACCGGCATGCTCGCCGAGGAGGCCCGCCAGCTCGGCGAATCGGCGGAGGCGTTCTACGCCGACGCGGCGGACCGCCCCCTCGGCCGGATCGGCCGCCCCGCCGACATCGCGGCGATGGTGGCGTTCCTCGCCGGCGACGCGGCCGCGTTCGTCAGCGGGGCCGTCATCCCGGTCGACGGCGCCGGAACGGCCTGACCGCCGGTCACGGCCCGACCGTCCGATCCACCAGGAGAGGAAGACCACAGCATGCCGATCGACCGCCGCCCCCTTCGCGAACAGATCAAGGACGAGATCCTCGACCGGCTGGGCAAGGGCGAGTTCGCCCCCGAACAGGCGATCAACGAGATGGTGCTGGCCGCGGACCTCGGCGTCAGCCGGACCCCGCTCCGCGAGGCGCTCATCGGGCTGGAGCGCGAGGGCATCATCGTGAGCGAGCGCGGCAAGGGATTCCGGTTCGCGCCGATGAGCGCGAAGGAGTTCGACGACCTCACCACGATCGTCGCCGCCCTGGAGTCCCTGGCGCTGGAGTCGACCGACCCCGAGTTCCTGCGCGCGGTCGCCCCCCGCCTCCTTGAGGAGGCCCGCGCGTTCTCCGCCCCCGAGGCGGAGCACGCCGTGATAGAGCGCTACGACGACGCCTGGCACGATCTCCTGCTGTCCGGCTGCCCCAACGACAGGCTGATGGACCTCATCACCTCGCTGAAGCTCACCATGCACCGCTACGAGCGCGTCGTGGTCGGCGACTGGGAGGTGCTGGAGCGCTCGGCCGAGGAGCACGAGCGGATCGCCGAACGCCTGGTCGACGCGGACGTCGAGGGGGCGGTCGAGGCCCTGAAGGCCAACTGGCAGAGCGGGAAGGCCAGGATCCTCTCGCGCCTCACGGAGCGATGATGCCGAACCTGCCCTCGCTCGGCCCGCGCAAGAGCGTGCGGGTCCAGATCGCCCACGCGCTGCGCGCGTCGATCGTCAGCGGTGGGATGCGCTCGGGCGTCGTGTACTCCGCCCCGGCCATCGCCGAGCGGTTCGGCGTGTCCCCGACCCCCGTCCGGGAGGCCATGATCGACCTGGCCCGGGAGGGGCTGGTCGAGGTCGTCCGCAACAAGGGCTTCCGGGTCCCCGAGCTGTCCGACGACGAGCTGGACGAGATCACCGACGTCCGCTCCCTGATCGAGATCCCCGCCGCCGTGCGGCTCGCGCGGGCCGGCATGGCCGCGCAGGTCCGCGCGCTGCGGCCGCTGGCCGAGGAGATCGTCACGGCGGCCGGGCAGCGGGACGTCGTCGCCTACATCGACGCCGACCACCGCTTCCACCTCGCGCTGCTCGGGCTCGGCGGCAACGCCCAGCTCGTCCGGCTGGTGAGCGAGCTGCGCTACAAGTCCCGCCTCTACGGGGTGCCGCGGCTGGCGGAGCGGGGCGAGCTCGAACCGTCCGCCCGCGAGCACGAGGACCTGATCGAGGCGGTGGCGAACGGCGACGCGCGGGGCACCGAGGCGCTGATGCGCCACCACCTCCGGCACGTCCGGGGGATCTGGGCGGACCGGCCCGAGGGCCGGTGAGGCGGGGCGCCGCTCAGCACAGGTCCCATGACGGCGCGCGCGGGGCGCGGCCGCCGGCCGCGCCCTCCTCGCTCAGCCGGACCATCTGCTCGACGACCTCGACCGCGTCCGAGGGCGGGCACCGGACGACGCCGCGCCCCGGCAGCTCGTACAGCAGCGACCCGTCCTTCACCCAGACCCACAGCCCGGTCCCGAAGTGCACCACCGTCACCTCGCCGAGCGAGACGAGGGACCGCAGCCCCCGCGCGCCCGCCAGCTCGCGGAGCCGCTCGGGCACCGGGCCCGGGTCGGGCGGGGGCAGGACGGCCGCGGACGCCTCCGGCAGCGGGACCGTGAAGTAGACGGCCTTGCCGGACACCGGGTCCGGGCCGAGCCTGCGGCGGGTGGGATGGACGCCCCAGCAGCCTCCGGCCTCCTCGGTCAGTGCGTTCACCAGCATCAGCCCGCGGCCGCCGCAGGCCTCGGAGGCGGGCTCCCCGGCGGACGGCGCGGCGGCGTCCGCCGGGCCGGCGGCCCCCCGCCAGGGCGCGGCGTCGAACACCGTGAGGGTGAGCCGGGGAGAGGGGTGGCGGCTGAGATACGCCCACACCTCGGCCCGGTTCCGATCGCCGTGCACGACGGCGTTGGTGGCGAGTTCCGAGATGATCGTCTGCGCGTCCTGCGCGTCCTGCGGGGGCATGCCGAGCTCCGCGAGCGCCGACCGGGCGATGGAGCGCGCGAACGCCGCCGCCGCCGGCCCGGGCGGTAAGGGCCAGGCCGGAAACGCGCCGTCGGCCAGTTTCGATCCCGCCTTCTCCACCGTCTGCGGATTTTCCGGCATAAGCGATCGCTTTCCACGAGAGTTGTCGGCGGCGCGTCCGGCCCCCAGGGAGAGAAAAAGGGTGAGAAGGGCTCTCAACCTGGGGCCGGCGAGACGGGATCTCCCTTCTTCCATCCGCGCGATCACGGCCAGAAGACCGAGGGTGAGGTGCCGCTGGCGCCGTGATCGCCCACCTGTGTGGAGGAGTACGGAGATTATTGCGGTCGGTCCGAGTCGCGGGTCATCGGCTGATGCATAATTTCCAGCTATGGATCTCGACATCAGTCACCTTCGCATGGTGTGCGCGATGGCGGAGACAGGGAGCGTCACCCGGGCGGCGGCCCGGATGGGAATGTCCCAGCCCGCAATGTCGAACCAGCTGCGCCGGGTCGAGGAGATCGTCGGCGGAGCGCTGTTCACCCGCAGCCGGTCCGGCCTGGAGCCGACGCCGCTCGGCGGCCAGGTCATCAGCCGGGCGCGGACGATCCTGTCCGAGATGGACACGCTGTTCGGCGACCTGCGCGGACCGCGGAGCCCGCAGGAGACCCTCGGCCTCGGATGCGTCCACCTCGCCTGCGTCGGGAGCATCGTCGCGCGGGTGGGCGAGGCCCTTCCCGGCCGCGAGGTCTCGCTGCGCATCGAGCCCTCCTCCGCCCTGCTGGGCGACGCCCTCGCCCGCGGCCATCTGGACGCCGCGCTGATCGGGCTCATGGAGGGCTTCGACGTCCCGATCGCGGCGCCCGTGGTCAGCCGCACCCTGGTGCCCCGCTATCCGATCTTCGTCGCCCTCTCCGCGAACCACCCGCTCGCCGGCAGGGACGAGATCGACCTGTCCGACCTGCGGGACGAGGCGTGGATCGCCCCGCCGGGCGCCGACGACGGCTCGCTGTCCTCGCTGCGGGCCTCCTGCCGCGCCGCCGGCTTCGAGCCCATCGTGCGCTACGAGGCGCCGAGCGGGGCGGCGTGCCCGCTGGTCGCGGCGGGGCACGGCGTCCGGATGGTGGATCCGTCCTGGCCGCCGCACCCCGGCACGGTCGTGCGGCCCCTCGCCGGGGAGCCGCAGGTCGCCAGGCTCATCGTCGCCTGGCGGCGGGACCGCCTGGGAGAGGAGGAGGCCGCGTCCCTCTACCGGGGGCTGGCGGCCGCCTACCTGGAGCACACCGGCAGCCATCCGACCTTCGAGGCGTGGTGGCGCGCCCACCCCCAGGTGCACCCGCTGCTGTGACCGCGCTCCCGTGACCCTGCCCGCGCGGCCCCGCCTGCTGATCTTGCCGCTGCCGGGCCTCCGGGCCGCCTACGTGGCGGTATTCTGATCGTGGGTGAGGAGGGCCAATGGATCCGGTGGCCGATGCCCTGGTCGGGCTGCCTGACCTCGGCGGCCAGAGCAGCCTGCGCGGCCAGGTGGCCGAGGCGCTGCGCAAGGCGCTGGCGACGGGCACGCTGCGGTCGGGCGTCGTGTACTCCGCCCCCACCCTCGCGGACGAGTTCGGGATCTCCCCCACCCCGGTCCGCGAAGCCATGATCGACCTGGTGCGGGACGGCCTGTTCGAGGCCGTGCGCAACCGGGGCTTCCGGGTCGTGCGGCCCTCGGCCCGCGACCTCGCCGAACTCACCGAGCTCAGGGAACTGGTCGAGGTCCCCGCCGTCGTGCGGCTGGCCGGCGCCGTTCCCGAGGCTGCCCGTCCGCGCCTGCGCGCCCTCGCCGAGGAGGCGCTCGCGGCGGCCCGGGAAGGCGACCCGGTCGGCTTCCTCGACGCCGACCACCGCTTCCACGCCGAACTGCTCGAACTCACCGGCAACCGGACGCTCGTCCGGACGGTCCTCGACCTGCGCGGCCGCTCGCAGATGCACGGCCTCGCCCGTCCCGCCGCCGCCGAGACGCTGGTGGCGTCGGCGGAGGAGCACCTCCGTCTGCTGGACGCGCTCGTCGCCGGCGACGCCGAGAAGTCGCGGGACCTCATGACGCGCCACCTCGACCACGTGCGGGGCGACCACCGCTGAGGGCGCCCTCCGCCCGCACGTCTCCTGGCCGGATCCGGCCATAACCGCTCGGAGCTGGGATCACGCCTGAGGCACTGCTCTTGGCAAGTGATGCTTCACATTTTACAGTGCAATTTCACATTGCATTGCGGACGCCGCGGCCGGATGCCGCGGCACCCCCGTCCGCGAAGGAGGCTCCCGTATGGTCCGCCCGAATCGCAGAAGGGCCGCCGCGGCCGTCGCCGTGGCCGCCGCCCTGACCGCGGCATCACCGGGGGCGCCGGCGCACGCCGACGCCCCCGGTGGCCGTGGCGCGCCCCCCGCCCCCTCCCCCCACCACAGGTCCCGGCCCCAGATCCAGCAGGAGGCCAAGGACACGCTCGTCAAGCAGATCGTCAAGGACCACCGGGTCTCGGCGGCCGAAGCAGGCCGCCGGGCCGACCGGCAGCCCGCGCAGTTCGAGCTCGCGTCCCGGCTCGGCAAGGAGCTCGGCGCCGCGTACGGCGGCGCCTGGATCGACCACGCGCACGGCGGCGAGCTCACCGTCGGCGTCACCGGAGCCGGTGCGCCGGCCAAGGTGCGGGCGAAGGCGGAGGCCGCCGGACTGGGCACGACCAGGACGAAGAAGGTCCGGTACGGGTTCGGGCACCTCCAGCGGGTGTCCGCCTCCCTCGCCAAGCGGGTCGCCGCCGCCAACAAGGGGGCTGAGAACGGCCTGCAGACCGGCATCGTCACGTCCGGCAACGCCGTGAGGCTGAGCAGCCTCAAGAACGCCGCGCTCACCCCGGCCCAGCGCGACGTCGTCGGCTGGGCGCGCCGGACGTTCGGCGGCGCGGTGAAGGTGTCGACCTACGCCCACAAATCGGTGCCCCGCTACTGCTACGACGACTACAGCTGCGACCCGCCGCTGCGGTCCGGCCTGGCCATCTTCACCGGCGGGGCGCGCTGCACCAGCGCGTTCATGACCTACTCCGGCAGCCGGTACTACATGCTCACCGCCGGCCACTGCGCCGAGCTCGGCTACTGGTGGGACGTGTCGACCTACAGCTACGGCTACCAGAACGTGGGAGGTGCCGCGGACTACACCTTCGGCTGGTACGGCGACTACGCCGCGGTCTCGGTCGACGATCCGGGCTGGTGGCAGCCCCGGGGCTGGGTGCTCCCCCAGACGTCCGTCCACGGAAGCGAGAGCGACTACGTCGGCGGTTACGTCTGCAAGCAGGGCTCGACGACCGGTTACACCTGCGGGTCGATCACCGAGGTCGACGCCACCGTGTCCTACCCGGACCGGACGCTGTCCGGCATGACCTGGAGCACCGCCTGCGACGGGCCCGGTGACAGCGGCAGCGGCGTCTTCGCCGGCAACTACGCCCACGGCATCCTGAGCGGCGGTCCGAACTCGGGATGCGGAATGATCCACGAGCCCATCGGACGGGCCCTGTCCGGTCTGGGGGTGTCCCTTCTCCGCGGCTGACATCGGTCGGCCCGCGCGCAGGGGCGGTGCCGTGCCCGGTGGTCCCGGGCCCGGCGCCGCCCCTTCCCCGCGTCAGTCCTTCAGGGACTGCATCCAGTTCTCGATCTCCTCGGGGTGGCGCGGGAGGGCCGAGGACATCAGGCGGGCGCCGGTCTCGGTGACGAGGACGTCGTCCTCGATGCGCACGCCGATGCCGCGCAGTTCCGGGGGCAGCGTCAGGTCGTCGGGCTGCAGGTAGAGGCCCGGCTCCACGGTCAGGACGTGGCCGGGGCGCAGTTCCCCGTCCAGGTACTGGGAGGCCCGCGCCGCCGCGCAGTCGTGGACGTCCATGCCGAGCATGTGCCCGCTGCTGCAGAGGGTGTAGCGGCGGTAGATGCCCGACTCGGGATCGAGGGCGTCCTCGGCGCTCCGCAGCACGCCCCAGTCCTGGAGGCCTTCGGCGATGACGCGCATCGCGGCCATGTGGAAGTCGCGGAAGCGGGCGCCCGGGCGGACTGCCGCCAGCCCCGCCTCCTGCGCGTGGTAGACGAGGTCGTAGACCTGCCGCTGACGCGGGGTGAACCACCCGCTCACCGGGAGGGTGCGGGTGATGTCGGCGGTGTAGAGGGTGTCGGTCTCGACCCCGGCGTCGAGCAGGAGCATCTCGCCCAGGCGCAGCGTGCCGTCGTTGCGCGTCCAGTGCAGGACGCAGGCGTGCGCCCCGGCCGCGGCGATGGTGTCGTAGCCGACGCCGTTGCCCTTGATGCGCGCGACGCGCTCGAAGGTGCCCTCCGCCCACCGCTCTCCGCGCGGCATCCCGGTGACGCGCGCCAGCCCGGCGGCGACCGCGGTGAAGCCGTCCACCGTGTGGTCGACGGCGGCCTGGAGCTGGGCGATCTCCCAGTCGTCCTTGACCAGGCGGAGCTCGGCGGCGCAGGCGGCCAGCTCCGCGTCGAGCTCGGGAGCGCGGGCCGGGACGGCCCGGTCGACCTCGGGCTCCACGCCCCGGATCACCCGGGCCGGGACCGGGCCGCCGAGCGCGCCGGCCAGGTCGTCCAGCGGCGCGCAGGCGAGCCCGAGCCTCTCCTCCGTCTCGGCCAGGGCGGCGCGGGGGCCGACCCAGAACTCTCCGTGCCGGCGGTCGCGGAAGAAGCCCGCGTCGTCGCGCGAGGACCGGGGCCGGTGGTAGAGGACGGCGTCGTGGCCCGTGCCGGCCGGTTCCAGCACCAGCACCGCGCCGGCTCCGGTGTCCGCGCCGGTGTCCCCGGTGAGATGGGCGTACGCGGTGTGCGCGCGGTACCGGTAGTCGCAGTCGTTGCTGCGCACCTTCGGGGGGCCGGCGGGCAGGACGAGGCGTTCGCCGGGAAAGAGGGCCGACAGGGCCGCGCGGCGTTTCTCGGCGTACGGCGCCACGGACCGGCGCACCGGGAGCGGTTTCCCGCTCGGGGCCCAGTCCCGGGTCATGAAGGAGGCGAGCGTCTCGGAGACGGGCAGGTCGTGGCTGCCCGTCGCGAAGCGGCCGGCTGCAGGGTCGTCCATGTGAAAGTCCTGGATGTGGAGATTCGATAACGGGGCTTGTAGTGCAATTGCACTGTACTATTTTATATGGCACTCCGCCCGACGATGCACGGAGACGCCATGAAACGTCCGGTCAGAACCTGCCTCGCTCTCGCCGCCTCGCTCAGCACCGTCGCCGCCGGCGCCTCCGCCTGCGGTTCGGGGGACGACGCCACCGCCGCCAAGGCCGGAGGCACCCTCACCGTCCTGTACACGCAGGACTTCGCCCATCTCGACCCTCAGCGCAACTACGTGATGTTCGCGATGGACTTCGGCACGCGGCTGCTCTACCGGACGCTCACCACCTACGCCGCCGAGGAGGGCCAGGCGGGCACCCAGGTCGTCCCCGACCTCGCCACCGACACCGGCACCACGCCCGACAAGGGCAGGACATGGACGTACCACCTCAAACCCGGGCTGAAGTTCGAGGACGGAACGCCCATCACCAGCGCCGACGTCAAGTACGGGATCGAGCGCTCCTTCGCGCCCGACCTGCCGGAAGGCCCCGGCTACGCCAGGACGATGCTGGAGGGCGGTGACGGCTACAAGGGGCCCTACAAGGACAAGGGCGGTCTCGCCTCCATCGCCGCACCGGACGCCCGGACGGTCGTGTTCCGGCTCAAGCAGCCGTCGATGGACTGGCCGAAGGTCACCACGCTTCCGACGTTCGCCCCCGTCCCCAAGGCCAGGGACACCGGCGTCAACTTCGACAGGCGCCCCTTCTCCTCCGGCCCCTACAAGGTCGAGTCGTACGACCGCGGCCGGCGGCTGATCCTCGTCAGGAACGCGCACTGGGACAAGGCCACCGACGGTGTCCGCCAGGCCAACCCGGACAAGATCGTGGTGGAGGAGGGCCTCGCGCAGGCCGCCATCGGCCAGCGGCTCATCGCCGACCAGGGCAGGGATCAGCGCGCGGTCACGCTGTACTCGGTCGCGCCGGCGAGCATGCCGCGCATCCTCACCCGCCCGGACGTCAGGAAGCGGTTCGTCAGCGCGACGAGCCTGTGCACCCGGTTCCTGGCGATGAACACTTCGAAGCCGCCGTTCGACGACCCGCAGGTGCGGCGGGCGATGCAGTACGCGATCGACAAGGAGGCCTACCGCACCGCGCACGGCGGCAGCGGCGTCGGCGAGCTCGCCGGGTCCTACCTGCCGCCCGCCATGACCGGCGGGCGGGCGCAGGACGTCTACCAGGCGCCGCCGAACGGGGACCCGGGCAAGGCGAGGCAGATGCTCGCCGCGGCCGGCAGGGGCGCCGGGTTCTCGATCGCCCTCACCACGACCAGCAGTGAGCTCGGCAAGTCCGAGGCCGAGGCGGTGCAGCAGGCGCTCGCCCGCGTCGGGGTGCGGGTCCGGATCAACTCCGTGGCCAAGAGCGTCTACTACGACACCATCGGCGACACCGCGAAGGAGGACGAGCTCGTCTTCTACGGGTGGTGCGCCGACTACCCGTCCGCGGCCTCGTTCATCCCGCCGGTCTTCGACGGGCGCGCCATCGCGCCGAAGGGCAACACCGTCGTCTCGCAGATGAACGACGGGGCGGTCAACGAGAAGATCGGCGCGGCCGTGAAGGGGAACGACCCGGCCGCGTGGACGGCGCTCGACCGCGAGCTGATGGGGCTGTCGCCGATGGTCCCGCTGATCCACGACAAGCTGCCGCTGCTGCGCGGCTCCAAGGTCACCGGCGCGTTCGGCCACGCCATCTGGGAAGGCGAGTTCGACTTCGCCACCCTCGGGGTGATGTAGTGGCCGGCAGCGTGCCGGTGCCCGCCGGTCGGTCGCCGTGGCGGCCGGCCGGCGGGCGGCTGCGCCGCGACCCGGCCGCCCTCGCCGGGCTGGCGATCATCGCCCTGTTCGTGCTGCTGGCGCTGGCCGCCCCGCTGCTCACCGCCCTCAACGGGCACGGCCCGAACGAGTTCCACCCCGAGAAGATTGACAAGGCGCTGGCCGGCGCGCCCAGGGGGGCGTTCGGCGGCGTCGACGGCGACTTCTGGCTGGGCGTCGAGCCCGGCACCGGCCGGGACGTGTTCAGCCGCATGGTCTACGGCGCCCGGATCTCGCTGCTGATCTCCGTCGCGGCGACCTGCGTCGCCACCGCCGCCGGCACCGCCCTCGGCCTCACCGCGGGCTTCGCCGGCGGCCGGGTCGACGCGGCGATCAGCCGCGTCATGGACCTGGTGCTGTCGTTCCCGCAGCTCATCTTCATGATCGCTCTGGTGTCGGTGCTGCCCGAGGGAGACCGGACGCTGGAGCTGGTGTTCGTCATGGGCTTCTTCGGCTGGCCCTACATCGGGCGCATCGTGCGCGGCCAGACGCTCTCGCTGCGCCACCGGGAGTTCGTGGAGGCCGCGCGCGCCACCGGCATGCCGCGCCACCGGATCGTCTTCCGCGAGGTCATGCCGAACCTGCTGGCGCCGGTCCTCGTCTACGCGACGCTCACCATCCCGGTCAACATCGGCACGGAGGCGGCCCTGTCGTTCCTCGGCATCGGCGTCCGGCCGCCGGACGCGTCCTGGGGGCAGATGATGGCCAAGGCGATCGACTGGTACCAGGTGGACCCGACGTTCTTCGTGGTCCCCGGCGTCTGCCTGCTGCTGACCGTGCTGGCGTTCACGCTGCTCGGCGACGCCCTCCGGGACGCCCTCGACCCGAAGGGGGCGGGCCGGTGACCCGGTACGTCGCGACGCGCCTGGCCGGGGTCGCCGGGGTGCTGCTCGTCATCTGCGCGGTGACCTTCACGATCTTCTACGTCTTCCCCGCCGACCCGGCGCTGCAGGCGTGCGGCAAGTCGTGCACGCCGGAGCGGCTCGCCATGCTCCACCACCAGATGGGGCTGGACCGGCCGCTGTGGCGGCAGTTCGCCGACTACCTCGGCGGCGTCTTCGCGGGCCGGAGCTACGGCTCGGGGCCGCAGGCCGTCCGGTGCCACTTCCCGTGCCTCGGGTTCTCCTACCAGAACAACATGCCGGTCTGGGACCTGATGATGCAGCGGCTGCCGACCACGCTCTCGATCGGGATCGGCGCGGCGGTCCTGTGGCTCGTCGGCGGAGTGACCGTCGGCGTCGTCTCCGCGCTGCGCAAGGACTCGCTGCTGGACCGGACGCTGATGGTGGGCACGCTCACCGCCGCGTCCCTGCCGATCTACTTCACGGCGATGGCGCTCACCGTCCTGGTCGTCCAGATCGGGGGGCTGCTCCCCTACTCCAGCTACGTGCCCTTCGCGGAGGACCCCGCCGCCTGGGCGAGGAACCTCGTGCTGCCGTGGGTCGCGCTCGCGCTGCTGTACGCGGCCATGTACGCGCGGCTGTCCCGGGCGTCGATGGTGGAGACGATGGCCGAGCCCTACATCCGGACGGCCCGCGCCAAGGGCCTGCCCGAGCGGACGGTCGTCGCCAAGCACGGGCTGCGGGCCGGGCTCACGCCGGTCCTCACCGTCTTCGGCATGGACCTCGGCGCGCTGCTCGGCGGGGCCCTGATCACCGAGAGCGTGTTCGGGCTGCCCGGCATCGGGCGGCTCACCATCGACTCGATCGACAAGTCCGACCAGCCGGTCGTGATGGGCGTGGCGCTGCTGGCCGCGTTCTTCATCACGTTCGCCAACCTCGTCGTGGATCTGCTCTACGCAGTGGTCGATCCCCAGGTGAGATTCACATGAGCGGAAGCGAACCGGGGGGTGTGGGGGGTCGCCCCCCACAAGGAGCACGCACGAGCTTGTTGAGCGTCCGTGACCTCGCCGTGGAGTTCTCCACCGCGAAGGGGACGATCCGCGCGGTGGACGGGCTGTCGTTCTCCCTGGAGGAGGGCCGCACGCTCGGCATCGTCGGCGAGTCCGGGTCCGGCAAGTCCGTGGCCAGCCTGGCGATCATGGGACTGCTCGGCGGCGCCCGGGTGAGCGGGTCGATCGAGCTGGCGGGGACGCAGATCGTCGGGGCGGACCGCGAGCGCGTCCGCGCGCTGCGCGGCCGGAAGGTCGCGATGATCTTCCAGGACCCGCT
>NZ_JBFARL010000083.1:0-33715 GCF_040674655.1 Actinomadura sp. NPDC049753
CGCCCGGCTCGCCGAGCACGCCGCCCTCCCGCCCGTCCCCTGGCCCGCCGAGGCCCGCGACGCGCTCGACGGGCGGCCTGATCAGGCCGCCCGCTCGCCGGAGTCGTCCACGACGCCGCGCAGGACGTCCGGCCGGTTGGTGATGATCCCGTCCACGTCGAGGTCGATCGCCCGCTCCATGTCGCCGGGGTCGTCGACCGTCCAGGTGAGCACGTCCATCCCGGCGTCGTGCACCGCGTCGACGTAGGACCCGGTCAGGCCGCCGAAGGGCGGATTGACCTGGTCCGCATACTTCGCGAGTTTCGGCAGATCCGCGGTCTTCGGAGTGCCCAGCAGGCCGGTCAGCACCTTCGGCAGGACGGCGTGGAACCGGCGCACCGAAGCCCAGTCGAACGACTGGACGACGAGGCGCCGCCCCCGCGGGTCGTACCGCAGCCAGGACGGGAACCGCTTCAGCTCCGCCGCGATGCGCCGCTCGACGCCCGGGTAGAGCGCCGGGCTCTTGATCTCCAGCAGCAGACCGAGGCCCTGCCCGCGCATCGCCGCCAGCACCTGGCCGAGCGTCGGGACGCGCTCGCCCGCGTACCTCCTCGCGAACCAGCCGCCGGCGTCCAGCCTCCCGATCTCGGCGAGGGTGAAGTCGGCGACCCTCCAGGGCCTGCGGCCCGGGTACACCTCCTCGGCGTTCGTCGTCCGGGCGAGGGTGGTGTCGTGCATGATCACGAGCTGGTGGTCCTTCGTCTCCTGGACGTCCAGCTCGAACATGTCCGCCTTCCTGGCCCGGGCGAGCCGGAACGCCGCCAGCGTGTTCTCCGGCGCGTACGCGGACGCTCCGCGGTGCGCGACGTCCAGGACGCCGGCGTCCGGAACCGGAGCCCGGACCGGGGCGGTGCGCGGGCGCGGTTCCGGGGCGCCCGGCAGCGCGGACAGGAGCGGGTCGGGGCCTGGCCGGGCGCCGGCGGGCGCCGCCGGGGCGGCGACGGCCGCGGTGGCCAGGACGGCGATGAGCGCGAGACGATTCCGCCGGTGCATCAGTCACCTCTCGGGAGCCGGGGCTGTCCGCCCCCAACCCTCGGACCGTCCGATGACGCCGGAGTAACGGATCGGTAGCAGACCGTGTACCGAAGGTGACGATACGCAGCGGGTCCCGTCAGGACGAGTCAGACACGGCCGGACCGCCGGAATCCCCTCCGGGCTCCTCCGCGAGGCCTGGCCCCTCGGCCCGCGCGCTCTTGGCCGCCTTCGCCAGCACCAGCGCGCCGAACAGCAGCCTCCTGCTGCGCCTGAGCGGGCGCGGGAACCTCGCCCGTCCCGTCGTCTCCGGCCCGGGCCGCGGCGCGGGGACCACGGGACGCGCGGGGCGCCGGGGCGTGCCCAGCCGTGTCGGACGGCTCCGCCCCCGCAGCGTCACCGACCGCCCGAGGTCCCACTCGTCGGACTCGGCGAGGTGCGCGAGCTCCAGCACGGCCGCCGAGGCGAGCACCCGCCCCTCCTCGTCCTTCGCGAGGTCGCTGAGCCGGGCCGCCTCGTTCACCGGATCGCCGATCACCGTGTACTCGAACCGCTCCTCCGCGCCGATGTACCCCGCGACGACCGGGCCCGCGGACACGCCGATCCCCGCGTCCAGCATGGGCACCTCGGCGCGCAGCCGCACCGCCAGCTCGCGGGCCGCGCCGAGCGCCCCGCCGGCCGAGTCCTCCACCTGCGTCGGCGCCCCGAAGATCGCCAGCGCCGCGTCCCCCTCGAACTTGTTGATCCAGCCGCCGTGCTTCGCCACCGCCGACACCACGACGCCGAAGAACCGGTTGAGCAGCCCCACCACCTCGTCCGGGCTGCGCGTGTCGGCCAGCCGGGTCGACCCGGTCAGGTCCACGAACAGCACGGCCACCTCGCGCGTCTCGCCGCCGAGCGTGACGACGCCGCGCTCCAGCGCCAGATCGGCGACCTCCTCGCCGACATGCCGCCCGAACAGGTCGCGCAGCCACTCGATCTCGCGCAGCCCCGCGACCATGTGGTTGAAACCGGCCTGCAGCTGCCCGACCTCGCTCGCGTCGTACACGTCCACCTCGGCGCCGAGGTCCCCCCGCTCGACCTGCGCCATCCCGCTGCGCACCGCCTTGATCGGGTCGGCGATCGCCCGCGTCGCCATGTAGATCACGCAGACCCCCGCGAGCAGCGCGGCGCCGCCGAGGCCGAGGATCGTGATCGCGAGCTGGGTGACGTTGATGTCCGGCGAGGCCAGCGCGGCGATCGCGACGCAGATCAGCCCGAACACCGGGATCGCCGTCCCGAGCGCCCATGCGAGCATCACCCGCGTCGTCACCCCGGGCAGCCGGAGCCTCTTCGGACGCTCCGCGCCCAGCACCAGCGCCGCCGCCGGCCGCAGCAGCCGCTCCGACAGCAGGTACACGATCGTGCAGGTCGTGCCCGCGCCGAGCAGGCACGTCAGCCCCGTCTTCACCGCCAGCCGTCCGGTGAACAGCATCAGGTCGAGCGCCGCCCAGCCGAGCGCGCCGACCGCCCACAGCGCCCCGACGAGCAGCGTCAGCCGCAACGGCCCGAGAAGCACGGCCCTGCGCTGCCGCCGGTCGGGCTCTCCCCCGTCCCGGACGAACGTGACCACGGGCCGCCACAGCCACAGACCGCACAGGAGCGCCGCCGGCGCCGCGACCACCGGATAGCTGAAGAACGCCACCGCGTTGACCAGATGCACGTAGTCGCGGTCGTCCAACGGCGGATCGGGCACCACGAACGTCGCGAACAGCAGCACAACCAGCGAACCGATGACGTTCGCCACGCCCACCACGACCAGCAGGACCCACCGCACCCGGATCTCAAGCATGCTGGTCACGCGCGCCTCCGGAGGGAAGGAACCGCCGAGAGGGATCATCCCACGGCGGGCGCCTCCCCGCCGTGGGATGCCCTTATCAGGCGCTCGTGCTCTCCTCCGCGAGCGGAACGGGGACCCGCGCCTCCTGCGAGCCACGCCGGACGAACGGCCAGCCGACCACGACCAGCGCCGCCCAGGCCGCCATCACGTACAGCGCGATCCGCGTGTCGGCCTCCCACGCGATCGTCACTGTGACGAAGGCGAAGAACGCCAGCACGGCCCAGTTCGTGTACGGGGCCCACGGCATCCGGTACGGCGCCCTGGGCAGCTCCCCGGCCGCCGACCGCCGCCGGTAGGCCATGTGCGCGAGCAGGATGACCGTCCACACCAGCAGCGCTCCACCGGTGGAGACAGACGTGATGTACTCGAACGCCTTCTCCGGCACGACCGCGTTGACGACCACGCCGATCCCCATGACCAGCGCGGAGATGACGACCGTCAGCACGGGCACACCGCGCCCGTTGAGCCGTCCGAGCACCTTCGGACCGTCCCCGTTGACGCCGGCCGTCCGCAGCATCCGGGACGTCGAGTAGAGCCCGCCCGCGTTGCACGACGACAGCGCCGCCGTCAGCACCACGAAGTTGACGATGTCCGCCCCGCCCGGAATGCCGATCCGGTCGAACGCCAGCACGAACGGGCTCGCCCCGCCCTTGAACGCCGTCCACGGCACCACCGCGAGGATCACCAGCAGCGACCCCAGGTAGAACAGCGCGAACCGCACCGGCAGCGCGTTGATCGCCCGCGGGATGTTCTTCTCCGGGTCCTTGGCCTCGCTCGCCGTCACGCCCACCAGCTCGACGCCCAGGTAGGCGAACATCACCATCTGCAGCGTCATGATCGTGGCCCCGGCCCCCTCGGGGAACACGCCCCCGTGGTCCCACAGGTTCCCGACCCGCGCGGTGTCCCCGGCGTCGCTGAACCCGAAGACCAGCACCCCGAGCCCCACCAGGATCATCATCACGATCGCCGCGACCTTGATCATCGCGAACCAGAACTCCAGCTCGCCGAAGAGCTTCACCGAGATCAGGTTCACCGTGAACAGCACCACCAGCGCCACCAGCGCCGTCTGCCACTGCTCGACGCCCGGCCACCACTTCTGGATGTACTTCCCGGCCGCGGTGAGCTCCGCCATCCCGGTCGTCACCCAGATGATCCAGTACGTCCAGGTCGTGGCGTAACCCCAGAACGGCCCGAGGAACTCCCGGGCATACCCGGCGAACCCGCCCTCCGCCCGCCGGTACGTCAGCAGCTCGCCGAGCGCCCGCATGACGAAGAACAGCGCCAGCCCCGCCACGGCGTACGTCAGGATCAGGCTGGGCCCGGCCTTGGCGATGTTCTCCCCGGCGCCCAGGAACAGCCCGGTGCCGATCGTCCCGCCGATGGCCAGCATCTGGATCTGGCGGGTCCCAAGCCCGCGTTGGTAGTCCTCCGCGCTCTGGTCTGGGAGCTTCGCGACCACGCGGCCTCCTCTCTACAGCCGCCCCCGCAAGGGGGGAACAGCGCCACCCTCCGATCACGCACCGTTGCGCAACTCGGACAGAGTAGGAGCCCCAAGCACAAACACGAAACACTCTTGTCCGCCCTGTTTCTCCCCGCCCGGATCGTCCCCTCACCCGCCCGGGGTAATCGAGTTGGCGACCCCCTCGGCCATCGCGTATGCTCTCGGACGTCGCCAAGCGCCGGACACACCGGCCAAGACACCCCTCCAGAGCCGATAGGCTCGGAGACGCAAGGTCCTGTGGAGCAGTTAGGAGTGCTCGCCACCCTGTCAAGGTGGAGGCCGCGGGTTCAAATCCCGTCAGGACCGCCAGACGCGCCGACGCGCGTCCTGGGCAGGTAGCTCAGTCGGTACGAGCGTCCGCCTGAAAAGCGGAAGGTCGGCGGTTCGACCCCGCCCCTGCCCACCTCCAAGACCAGCGATAACGCCCCGGAGCCACACGGCCCGGGGCGTTGTGTTTGACGGCAACGCACGTCATCAGGAAGCGGACGGTCAACCTCGCAGTATGAGCCAGAGGTTATATTGGTCGAGTGCCCTGGGATGTCATCCTCCTCGAACCGGTTGAGAGCTGGTTCCTCAAGCTGTGTGAATCCGAGACGGACAGCGCGGCCTTGATCGAGCAGGCCATCGACAGGCTGGCCGAGGTCGGGCCGACGCTGGGACGACCGCTGGTCGACACACTGGAACACAGCGAGCTGCGCAACCTCAAGGAGCTGCGGCCCGGCAGCCGAGGCCGATCGGAGATCCGCATGCTGTTCGTCTTCGATCCAGATCGGGCAGCGATCTTCCTGGTGGCCGGAGACAAGGCCGGGCAGTGGTCACGCTGGTACGACGAGGCGATCCCACTGGCCGAAGCCCGCTACGCCGAGTACCGGGCAGCGAAGGACGAGGAGGCCGGACGATGAGCACCGGACGCCGCTGGCAGGACATCAAAGCCGAAGCACACCGCCGCAACCCCGAACTGGCCGACCCCGGGCGCCGGGCCCAGGCCCGTGCCGAACTGGACGCCTACGTCGCCGGCCACCACCTCAAAGAACTCCGCAAGGCCATCGGCAAGACACAAGCCGAGGTCGCCCAGATCCTCGGCGTCAGCCAGTCCCGCGTCTCCCAGATCGAGAACGGCGACCTCGAAGCCATGGAACTGGAGACACTCCGCGCCTACGCCGCCGCACTCGGCGGCCACGTGGACATCACCGTCAGCGTCGGCCCCCACTCGATCAAGGTCGCCTGACAGCACTGACCGGTGACGGCAACCCTGACGGCAACGACAGCAACCGAGCAGCACCGCGGGCGCACGTCGAGCACCGTCTGACCTTGGTCGCCGGTGTGGCAGCAGGGTGGCTGCTACTTCTGAAAAGCGGAAGGTCGGCGGTTCGACCCCGCCCCTGCCCACCTCCAAGACCGCAACAACGCCCCGGAGCCACACGGCCCGGGGCGTTGTGCTTGACGGCAACCGGCGCAGGCAGAGGTCGGACGGTCCCCCGCCAATAGGCCGAGCTACGAGTGGCAGCATCGCGACGACCACACTCGCCCTGGCCGGCGGGTACGCCGGATCGGGCAGAGCCGGGTTCGCGCGCGTTCTTGGCGACATTTCGGGCCAACCTTCCTGGACAAGGACATCCTGACGCCACACCGAGCTTTAGCTGAACGGGGCCAGAACCCTTGAATACATGATGTTGATCTAGCTCGCAGAATTTCTCTCGCGAGATTCATGCGGAGCAGATCGCAATGTCCAGTGGCTCGCCAATCCAGTAAGAGGGAATTACTGCAAAGGTGTAGGCATCTGACGCCGCCACCCAGGCTCTGTGTGAGCGCATCAATCTCCTGGCTCGCGCGCCGATCCCATGGCTGAGGTCCGAGACGATCGCCGTGCGTGGTTGGGCGGGCGAAAGCGGGGCGATCGCTGCCGCGGGGCTTCCGGCGCTCTGACCGTGGACGGCCCCCTTGCCTGCCTTCCTGCAGCTCACCCCGCGAGTTGGCTGTCCGGGCGGGCCGCGTTTGGTGGTTTCCAGCTCATGAGGTTGGTTCCTCGGGCTCGGGTTTACGGGGCGGGGCACTGATCGCCCCAAAACGTAAAGCAGCCGTCGTTGTTGGTCAGGATTCCGTCGCGGGGTGCGGCGGCCGGATTCGCCGAACCTGCCAGGGGTAATTATCGCCGCGGTCCGACCGGACCCGCTGATCGATCCAGGGGAGATCTGAATGCGAAGAACTCTAGGTATGCTCCTGGCCGCCCTAGCCCTGCTGGCAGGAATGGCCCCGACCCGTCCCGCGTCCGCCGGAACCCAGAACCGCACCGACGAATTGGGCTGGCGCACCCGGTTCACCGAGACCGACCTGGTCTCCGACATCCCGGGCCGGGCGCCTCTTCGGGACCCCAAGCTCGTCAATCCATGGGGCCTGGCGCTTGGCCCGAAGGGGCCGCTGTGGGCCGCGAACAACGGCACCGGCGTCGCCACCGTGTACGCCGGCGGCGCGAACGGCGTGACGAAGCAGGCGCTGGAAGTCACCATCGAGGGCGGCGCGCCCACCGGAGAGGTCTTCAACGACACCGACGACTTCGCGGTGAAGGGCGCACCGGCCAACTTCATCTTCAGCAGCGAGCGCGGCGCGATCACCGCATGGAACCGCAACACAGGGACCACCGCAGTTCGCGTGGCGGGCGCGCGAGGCGCCATCTACAAGGGACTGGCGCTGCTGCACACCCGCCATGGGGCGTTCCTGCTGGCGACCGACTTCCACAACGGACGCATCGACGTCTTCGACGGTAGGTTCCGGCGGCTCAGGCTGCCCCGCGGGCGCTTCAATGACCCGTCGATCCCACGAGGCTTCGCGCCGTTCAACGTCGCCGTCCTCGGCCGCTCCGTGTTCGTCACCTACGCCAAGCAGGATGCGGACGCCGAGGACGACGTCCCCGGCCCCGGGCTCGGCTTCGTCGTGGAGTACCGGCGGTTCGGCCGCTTCCATCACCGCTTCGCCTCCCGCGGTCCGCTGAACGCGCCGTGGGGGCTGGTGATCGCGCCCCGATCATTCGGCGACTTCGCCGGGGACGTCCTCGTCGGCAACTTCGGGGACGGCCGGATCAACGCCTTCACCCGGCATGGCCGTTGGCGGGGCGCGCTGCGCCGGCCGGACGGCCGCCCGATCGAGATCGACGGCCTGTGGTCGCTCCTGCGCGGGACAGCGACGACCGGTGGCACCGACGCCGTCTGGTTCTCGGCCGGCCCGAACGACGAGACGCACGGCCTCGTGGGCCTGCTGCGCAAGGCCCGCCTGCACTGAACAGGGACGTGACCAGCGGCCGGGCCGGCCGCTGGTCCGTCTCCGATTTCGAGGGGCCTGTTCTTGCCAACCGACGCCCCGCCTGCACGCCTTGGACTCCTGGAGCTATTGCCGGCGGGAGTCCCGGTCGCTCGACCAGGTAACGGGTTGGGGGTTGTGCCCCTTCCAGGCGCCGGTGGCGATGACCAGGCGAGCGGCGATGCCGACCTGTTCGGGGTCGAGGTGTGCGAGTTGGCGGTGGCAGTCAACCCTCGGACTCGCTCATCGACCGCGACCAGCGGCGCCGTGCCGGGCAGTACGAGCGGCACGTCCGGCGGTTGGAAGAACGGCGTTGGCGGGGCGATCGGTGAGGCCAACGACCGCGGCCGACCGGCGCCACGGGCGTACGTCAGGCACCATCTGACCTCGGTGGACGCCCCCGCCGCAGCAAGGTTGCTACTTCTGGAAAGCGGAAGGTCGGCGGTTCGGCCCCGCCCCTGCCCACACCTCGGTCCCCCAGCCGCCCGCCTTTGCTATCGCTTCGTTGCTCGGTAGCGGCGAAGTAGGGCGGTTACCTTCTGGTGGTCCGCATCGCCGTTTAGTTCGGTGAGGAGGTCGTCCGGACAGAGCTCGTAGACCTCTCCCCACCACTTGCGGCGGCGGTTGTCCCAGATGCGGTAGCCGCCGGGGACACCACGAGCCACGTATCGCCGCCTAGCCACGCGCCACCCGGCCGAACCACGTCACCCGCATCACGAAGCCGAGGGTACGAGTCGGCAATGCTGCAGGCCAGTGAATAGCTGATCAGCACCCTCACCGTGATGTGAGACGGCAAAATCGCAGGTCATCGGCGTGCGGCGGTCGTGGTGGCCCATCGGGGGTCGATGCGGTCCAGCCAGGCGTCTTGATCATCTGCCAGGGGCTGGTTCAGTGGTAGCGGCTGGAAGCGGCAGGCGAAGGTCAGGTCGGCGTCGTCTCCATTGCTGCGTACCGTGTGGTTCCACGCGTCTGCCGTGGTTGCGGGCGCTTGGAGGTGAAAGTACGTGGTCCTGCGCGGCTGGTGGGTTTCGGGGTGAGGCTTGTTCTCCACGGCGATTTGCTCGACCACCGAGGCGGTGCGCAGGCCTGTCTCCTCGAAGACCTCGCGTAAGACGGCTTGTTCCAGGTCCTCGCCGGGACGGACACCGCCGGCGGGGACCTGGGTGCCGGCTTGCGGCATGCCGACGTGGTCGAAGACGAGGAGTTCGGGAGCGGCACGATGTCTGATCACGTAGGCGGCCACGCGGATTCTGGGTGGGGTCACACGAGCATTGTGCGTCCGTCACCTAGCGAAGCCGCGATGTGGGTCATCCTGCGGTGCCCACCATGCTGATGCGCTGGCCGGGGCGGTACCGGTTGCCCGGACCGACCTTGATCGGGTCCGGCTTGCAGGCGCCGGGCTTTCCTCGCTTGTCCCAATCGACGGGCTGGTTCTTGAAGCTCTTCTTGCGGCCGGGGCGGGGATACACCTTTCCGTAGGTGTTGCCGGCGAAGTAGTTGTTCTTCCCGCACACCGGGTCGCGGTCGAACTTGAAGTAGGAGAACAGGCCGTACCAGCCGGTCGTCTGGAACTTGTTGCCGGTCACCTGGTTTCCGCTCGCACCGTCGCTGGCCCGCACCGGGTCACCGCTGACCTTGTAAAAGGCGTTGCCTGAAACGGAGTTGTTCCCGGCGCCGTTGGAGAAGTAGACGCCGTGGATGCGGCTGAGAACCGTGTCGTTCTCCAGGTTCCAGAAGTTGTTCCTCTCGATCCTCATGTTCCACGAGTAGTACATGTGGACGGCGCCGTACCCCTCCGTGCCGGAACCGTATTTGGTGCCCATCCTGCGGAAGGTCATGTCCTGGACGGAACCGCCGCTGATCTTCTTGCGGGTGGCCTTGTCGCCCCTGAACAGGATGCCGCCCGCGGTGTAGTTCTGGATGGTCATGCCTCTGAAGTGCATCTTCGCGGCGCCGGGCCGCACGATGGCCCAGTATCCGTCGCGGCCGCCGCCGTCGAACACCACGCGTCCCGTCCCCGCCTCGGGCCGGACGGTGAACTCCCCGCCCGCCGGGGAGTAGTCCCACTCGAACTCCTCGTCCTTGTAGGTGCCGCCCTTGACGAGCACCGTGGCCTTGGACGCCTCCTTGTCCTCCAGGAGCTTCTCCGCCTCGGCCATGGAGGAGACGGTGTTCCCCTGCTTGGCGGACGTCCCCGCCTCTCCTTCCGGCCTCACGTGGACGACGATCTCCGCGGCCTCCTGGGCGCCTATCGACGTCGCCTTCAAGGGCGCGGGGCCCAGCGTCGTCGCCGAGATCACCCCTCCGGCCGTCACCACGGCCGCGGAAAGGCCGATCAGGATCGCAGTCTGGCGCATGGATCACTCCTCGCTCAGATCAGTCCCTCGACTGATCAGCAGGAACGCTACGGAGCGCGATTCCCGGCCCCTAGGGCCCTAGGGCCCCGAAGAACGACTCGACGGCCCCAATCAGCGGTTATTGGTAGAGCGAGCGGGCTCCCGGGCTGTTGCCCTTGAAGCGCTGGCCCGCGGCGATCTCGTCGCCGACCACCGACCAGACGGTCTCGTCGTCCTGGAAGGGGAGCGGGTCGATGCTGCTCGTCTCCTGGCAGATAAGCGCGACCTCACGGTCCAAGCGCTCGAACTCGGCTTCCTCGTCGCCGCTGAAGGTGAACTCGTCGAGCAGGCGTTGGAAACGGAAGGTGACTTGGACGAGGGAGGAGACGTCCGTGTGCAGTTCTTGCGCGGTCTCCTCGTCGGGATCGAAGGCGTGCACCTTGCCGGAAACGGGGTCGAGGGCGAGGTGGGCGTTGAGCAGCCAGCCGATGACGGGCCATTCGCCCGCGTCCTCGAAGTCCTCGGCGTTGACGACCTCCCGGACGAGGGCCAGCCGACCGGATTCCTCGTCGGGCTCGCGCAGCGAGAGCGTCCCGGTGGGTACGCCGACGGTCTGCAGGAGACGGGCGCCATCCGTGCTCGCGGCGGAGGGTGGGAAGGCGGTGGCGGGCAGGGTGGCGAGCCGATCCTCGCCGAAGAATTTGACGTGTTCGCTGCGGGCGACGTCGAAGAGCATTGCCGAAACTCCGAACCTGGCGGCGGCACGCGCCGTAGGACTCTCACTTGATGAAAGCGGGCATGACAGCAGCGTTGCGGGTCGAGGCGTGTCCGGCGCCGTTTGGGACCGGGTGAAACGTTGTAAGCCTCGGGGGCGCGGCTAACTGCGGTTCACCTTTGCGAGCAGTTGAGGACGGGTGAACCAGTCAGGGTCGAGGCGCTGGC
Organism: Actinomadura sp. NPDC049753; assembly: GCF_040674655.1. Lineage (NCBI taxonomy): Bacteria > Bacillati > Actinomycetota > Actinomycetes > Streptosporangiales > Thermomonosporaceae > Actinomadura > Actinomadura sp. NPDC049753. The sequence goes on from NZ_JBFARL010000083.1 coordinate 10,964, forward strand.
CGGTCAACGACTCCAGGGTGGCCATCGCGGTCTCCCAGTCCGGGCCCGGGTCGGAACGCTCGTGGAGTTCGCGCAACGCATCGAGGTGGTCGGTCAGTGCCTCCGGGTCGGTGCCCCACCGGTCTAGGGGGCACAGCGTGTCCAGTTCGGTGACAACCGCGCCATCGACGATGTAGTACAGCCTGTTGAAGTTGTTGATAGCCCAGAACACCGAATGGACGGTGGCGTTCTGGCTGAGCCTCCGGAGCGTCTCTTCCTCGGCGATGTCGGCGCCGAATCCCACGATGATGATCGCGTCGCCGCGCTGCTCAAGGAAAACCGTCTCGGCCAGGTCGTCGTATTCGAGGTTGGCGATGCAATCAGCGGGACAGTCCGTCGTGATGGCGTCCGGTTCGCCGTGCAATCGGCGTACTACATCTTCCACGGCCAACTGCGCCTCGTGAGGGCGCACCACCGTCCAAGACAGGTTCTCCTCGATGGAGAAGTACTCCGAGAGGTTGTTCAACTGCTTGAACATCTGCACATAGTGCTCGATCTGCCCAGGTGCAGGACCCGCCATGACGTCCTCCGATGCGACCAACGATCGCCTGACCGTACCGCCAAGGGCGGCCGGCGGCACGGCGGCACCGCCCTGCCGGCGGCGGGCGCTTGTCCGTTCGCATCCGGTGCCTGACGTCGGCGCCGGGCTCGGCCTTCTCGTTCGTGCATGGGGGACGGTCATTGACGTCCCTGCCGCTCATCACGAACGCCGACGGGCATCATGGCGCCCGTCGCTCCGGGGGCGGCTCCAGGCCCCCGGTGTGCGGTGAGGCGTCCATCCGGGTGGAGGGACGCCTCGTCCGGAGTTCCGGGGTGTTCCCGCCTCAGTAGATGGTCGGGGTGCCCGTCAGGTTCCAGGTCTTGCCGCCCAGGCCGTCGAGGTTGATGTCGTAGTTCACCGCCCCGTCGGCGCTCCATCCGTAGTTGTAGGACGAACCGGAGACGGCCCAGCCGCAGGAGATGGCGCTGCTGCTGTTGTTGTTGATCAGACTGGTGAAGTCGCAGGTGTGGGTGTCGTAGACCGAGTCGTACCGCTCCACCCGGACCTTGAGGTCGAAGTTGTCGAACTTGTCGGTCGTGCCGCCTCCACCGCTGAAGGTTCCGTAGGCGACCGCCTGGTGGTAGCCGCCGCTGTCGACGATGCACAGCTTGATGTGGACGCTGACGTTGGTGCCAGGAGTGCCGATCGTGGTGTCCTGGTTGCTGGTGCACTTCTCGGTGTAGGCCATGGCCGGGGCGGCCAGGTAGCCAAGGCCACCTGCGAGCAGGGCAGATGCGGCCACGGTGGTGGCCAGACGGCGCGTCTTCTTGCGCATGGGGGTACTCCTTGCGAGGGGGCCCGATATGGCCGTAAACGTAACCGAAAACGTCCGGATTCTGATCGGTTCTTCCAGTCGCTCACAGGAGCGTGACCCAAGCGATACGAAAGATCGTTTCAGTTCGCTAATCGTTTTCATTGTCATTTACGGCCGATGCCCGCGAAAACGGAGATAGTTGAGAGCTGTCGTGACGCATCGCTGCCGTCGGCTGCATTCCGTGATCGCCTATCTCCTCGGGGACGCCCGTCACCCACTGCCGGCGGTATCGGAGAGCACGGCCAGGCCGGTGATGAGCCCCAGCACCAGGACGACCGCCAGCACGCAGACGAGGATCAGCAGCCAGCCCAGGACGATTCCCAGCGCGCCATTCCGCGCCCGTCCCCGTCGAGGCGGCGGCCCCGGAAGCGGCCGACATGCCCGGCGATGATCGCCGCCAGTGCGGACAGGATCGCCAGGCCGACGAACACCGGTGGGTTGATCCAGGCGATGCCCGTGCCGAAGTTCGCCAGTGCCGCGACGCCGAAGCCGGCGAAGAACAAACTCACCTTCGCCGGGCGGTTGCCGCTCGGTCTGGTTCGCTGCTCCGCGGCACCGCTCATGATCGCTCCCCTCGGATCGCCGGGCACCCGCCCCCTGACGCGTCGTTGACCGAGGCTAGACCCCGACGGCTGTGAGCCCCCGCTTGCAGTCGTTGAGCCAGCGCTGAATGCTCTCGCCGACGGCGAGCATGTCCAAGCGGTAGTGCTCGACCAGCACGCTGCCCTGGGCCATGAGATCGCGGTGCGTCTGATCGTCGAGCAGCTCGAAGACCCGGGCCACCTCTCCCTTCACGATGAAGAAGCCGGTTTCGATCTCGGAGTCGCCTCCCGCGTCCGCGGCCCGGGCAGGTCCGCCGGCCGCGTCGTCATGGCCAGGCCCGCTCGGCGCGGCGCCATCGCTGCGGGGTGACGCCGTAACGGTTGCGGAAGCGGCGGACGAGATAGGTGGCGTCGCGCAGTCCCGTCCGGGCGGCCACGGCGTCGAGCGGCAGATCGGTCTCGCGCAGCATCCGCCGGACTTCGATCATGCGCCGTTCGGTGATCCATTCGAGGAGGGGGCGGCCGGTGCGCCTGCGGAGCACGGTCGTGAGGTGTCCGGGGGTGTAGCCGAGCGCGCGGGCGACGTCCGCGGCGGAGACCGGTTCGCGGAACGTCGCCTCGATCTCGGCGAAGACCTGCTCGACGAGGGGGTCCGGGCTGCCCGGGGCGGCGGGCGCCAGCCGCGCGGCCGCGACCAGGAGCCGGGTGAGCGTGGCGGAGACGGCCTCGCGGGCCCCGAGACGGCTCGGGTCGGCGAGTTCCTCGGCCAGGTCCGCCAGGAGCGCCGACCACCCTGCCCGGTGGGATTCGGCGACCCGGCCGTGCCCCGCGCCGGGGGCGAACAGGGCCAGCAGGGGATGGTGCGTCCAGGTCAACGGGGAGACCGAGGCCAGGGCGGGGACGGCGTCCGGTGTGAACGCCACCGACCACGCCCGGCTGTGGGCGAGTTCGGCGACCTCCGCGACGCCGATGACCTGCCCCGGCGACACGGCGTGGACCTCGCCGGTGCGCAGCGGCCGCTGGACGCCTCCGATGGCGACCGAGCCCGCGCCTTCCTCGACGTAGACGAGGACGAGGAAGTCGTGGGCGTGCCGGTGGTCCGGTGGCAGGTCGGCATGAGCGTTCTCGGCGTCGAAGCGCGTCACCGTGACGGGAGGCAGTCCGGGGCGCTGCTGGTAGCGGTAGACGGGCGTCCCGTCGAACCGTGTCGTGCGCAGCCTCGACGGGGGGCCCAGCATGGTGCCGACCGAAGAATGTCCCATGACGCCCAAGGTATGTGCTGCTGGGGAGCCGCGGAATGTCCAAGACTTGGAGGGGACGGCAGATCCGCCACCGGACGCGAAGGGGCACCCATGGACGTACGCATCCTCGATCAGCGGACCGAGGAGGAGCGGGGCCGCCCGTTCCTGCCCGGGGCGGGCAAGACCTGGCTCCTCCCGTTCTATGACGTCTTCTCCAGGGTGGCCGGCGTCCGCGCACTGCACGAGCGTGCGGCCCGGCTCGCCGGCATCGGGCCGGGCGAGGCGGTGGTCGACGTCGGCTGCGGGACGGGCAACCTGTCGTTCGCCGTGCTCGCGGCCCAGCCCGCCGCGCGGGTGACCGGCCTCGACCCCGACGCGGACGCCCTTCGCAGGGCCGCGCGCAAGGCGCGGCGCCGCGGCGTCGACCTCACCCTCGTTCAGGGGTACGCCGACCGCCTCCCCGCCGAGGACGCCTCGCTCGACCATGTGGTCTCGGCGTTGGCGCTGCACCACCTCGACGACGACGGTCGGAGCGCGTTCGCGCGCGCCGCTCTGCGTGCCCTTCGTCCAGGAGGAACGGTCACCATCGCCGATTTCGGCGGGCCTTCGCCCAATGCCGAGGACGCCGGCCACCACTCGCATGGCCACGGCCGCGGCCTCGTCCACGCTCTCCGGCACCTGACCCGCCCGAAGCGTTCCCGGCGGGCGCACGGCCCGGCCGTGTCCGATCACGGCGACGGCGTCGTCGCGCTGCTCGCCGGGGCCGGTTTCGACGACGCCCGGGAGGTCGCGCACGCCGACCGGAGCTTTGGCCGGGTCTCGTTCGTGCAGGCGACCCGCCCCCTGCCATAACGAGAGGCGGCCCTTCCCGAAGGATCCGGAAAGGGCCACCTGTGCGCGGGACGCCGCTTACGCGGCATGCCCGGAGATGTAGACGTCCACGACCGCGGCGTAGTACGAGGCCGCGGCGTAGCGCCTTTCGGACGCGGCCCCGAAGGACCCGTCCCTCAACCTGACGCGGAGTTCGGCTCCGGGGGCGACCCGCCCCCGGAGACGCCGCTTCGCCTCGCGGAGCGCATTGCGCTCCAGTTCCCGCCTGCTGTTCCCCCGGATCGTGTCGAAGAGGGTCAGCACGCGCTCGCCGGCGGGCTCGTCGGCCTGCGCGGCTTCGTTCAGGAGCACCTCCACGACCACAGAGCGGGCGTAGAAGCGGTCCTCGGTCTCGATGTAGGACGGCGTGCTCCGCACGCCTTCCTTGAACACCGCACGGTACTCGGCGCCAGGTCCGAAGAACTGACGCGCCTTGTGGACAGCCCTGCGCTCGATCTGCCGCATGCTTTTCCCCGTGACGCTCTCCACCGGGAACCTCGTGCAGGGTCGCTCGTCGAACTGCGGGGGGCAGCTCAGGACCGCCTCGACCTCCACGAACATGGAGAAGAAGCGGTCCGTGGTGCCCAGGCGCTCGGGCGTGGTGGACACGTCCCGGAACCTGACACGGAATTCGGCGTCAGGACCGAAGAACTGACGGCCTTCGTGCCGCGCCCTGCGCTCCATCTGCTGGATGTCGTTCCCCGTGATCACGTCTTCGAGAGTGAGCACGCACGTGCGCGTTCCCGCGGCGGGCCGCGGACCCTCCGCGATGTAGAACCTTCCGAGGAAGGGGTCCTTGATGTCCCACCATTCGGGCGTCTTCTCCACACGGCTCGACACCACGCAGAGCACGGCGCCAGAGCGGAACCACCCACTCGCCTTCAGCAGTGCCCTACGCTCCAGCTCCCGCATGCTGTTCGCGGTGACGAAGACCGGCACAGCGCCGACGTGCTCGTCGATCTGCGGTGACGTGGTGCTCACGACCGCCGCGACGTCGAACAGGGAGTAGCGGTCCGGGGGGTTCACGTGGCTTCCCACCAGGTTGAGTGCGGCGTCCGAGCCGAAGCAGTCACCCGCCTCGGCAAGGGCCGCGCGCAGCCCTTCCTCGGGACCGGACACGTTGAGCGAGGCGCTGAACATGACCGTCGTGCCGGTTTCGCCGTTCCCGAGGGCGGCACCGGTGAAGTGCTGAACGATCGTCATGGATCTTCTCCTGACTGCTGGGGGACGGTCAGACCGTCCCTTTGGTTTGTGGGGTCCGGGGGACCCGCTTGCACTATCGCTAGCGACCGTCCGGCCACGCGGTGGCCTCGCAATGCCGGTCCCTCTCGGGTATCGGCGGCGGATTCCCCTTGCGGGACGATGCGCGGTCGGCCGGCAGGCGATCATGCTCCCCGCATGCGACTCATCTTCAGGACGGCGGGAATGCTGGGCGCCGCGCTCGCCGTGATCGCGACCGGCGGCATCGCCGCCGCGCCGGCGGGGACCGGGGCGCCGCGGAGCGATCCGGCCGGGTGTGCGCCGGTGCCCCGTGCGGTGTGCGGGACGGTGCGGGTGCCGCTGGTACGGGCGCGTCCCGAACTCGGCGGCACCACCGTGGCCTATGCGTGGATCGGGCACCGCGACGCCTCCCGGCCCGCCCGGGGAACGGTGACGATCAACCCTGGAGGTCCCGGCGATTCCGCGATCGCGTCCGCCTCCCGGTACGCGCGGATGTTCCGCGGCCTGCTGGAGGACCACGACCTGCTCCTGGTCGATCCACGCGGGGTGAACCGCTCCGACCCGGTCGCCTGCGGGGCCCTCGGTTCGCTGCCCGCCACCCGTGACGGGTTCGTACGGGCGATCGGCGAGTGCGGCCGGACGCTCGGGGCTCGCGCGCGCGGCTACACCTCGGCCGAGACCGCCGACGACATCGACGCCGTCCGCGCCGGGCTGCGGATCGAGCGGCTGGACCTGCTCGGAGAGTCCTACGGCACCTACCTGATGACCGTCTACGCCCAGCGGCATCCCGGCCGCGTGCGTTCGGTGGTGCTCTCCAGCGCCTACCCGCTCGACTTCGACATGTGGGCGCGCCCCAACGCGAGCGCCGCCCGCCGGGCGCTGCGACTGATGTGCCGGCGAAGCGCCGGCGCCTGCGACGGCGACCGGGTCCTGCGCGACGTCGCGCGGCTCGCCCGGCGGCTGCGCGGGCGCCCGCTCCCCTACACGTTGGACGGCCGGCAGCGGCTGCTGGACGACACCGCACTGGCCGCGATCGTCTACGACTCGGCCAAGTCGGCCCCCACCGGCATCGGCGACGTTCCCGCGATGGTCCGCAACGCCCTGCACGGCGACACCACGGCGCTGGTCGCCGCCGCCCGGCGGGCGGCGCCGCTGAGCGGGTCGGCGCTCCGCCGAGAAGAGCAGCCCTTCAATCCCGAACTGGCCGCGGCAGTGATGTGCAACGACTACCCGACGCTGTGGAACCGCCGAGCACCGGTCGCCACCCGCCTCCGGCAGTTCTCCGCCGGGCGCGCGGCACTGCCCGAGCAGGCCTACTGGCCGTTCGGCAAGACGGCCTGGACCAGCATGAGTTACGACCAGGGCGACGCATGCGTCCGCTGGCCCGACCGCCACGGCCCGGTGCAGCCGACCGGCGGGCCGTTCCCCGACGTCCCGGTCCTGGTCGTCTCCGGTGACCTGGACGCCAACACACCGACGGACATGGGCCGGAAGGCCGCGCGCCAGTTCCGCCACGCCGCGGTGGTGGAGGTGCCCAACGTCGGTCACGTGCCCGAACAGGAACCGAGCGGCTGCGTGGCCGCGATCCAGACCGGCTTCATCCGCGACCTGCGGATCCCCGGCACCTCCTGCCTGGCCGACATCCCACCCGCCCCCGTACGGACCTGACCGCCCCGCCGTCCCCGGCCTCCGATCATCTCTGGGCCCGCTCGCCGCGGGCGCTGACGACCAGCGCCGGTAGCGCTTCTCCGGCCCCCGGGCACGGTCGGGGACGAAGGAGGGGCGCCGACGTCAACGGCGCCCGCAAACGAAATGAACGATCAAAAGCAGCTGCATGCCGTGCAGCAAAGGCTCAGGGCGATCGGGGACATGCTCCCGGACCTCCCTGGAGCGAGACTGACCGGACCCGCCTGGACCCTCAGCGCCGAGAAGAGGGCGCTGGATCTGCTGATCGCCGGGGCGATCTCGCCGGTGTACGTGCCGACGGCCGCCGTCGGAGCGGCGCTGATGTTCCTGGAGAACGGCCGGGCGCCGCTCATGCGGCAGTGGCGGATCGGCAGGAACGGCGTCCCGTTCCGCCTCCTCCATGTCCGGACGATGGAGGACGGCCGGGGAGTCGACGCGAGCCGCGGCTCCGACGATCCTCGGGCCACCCCCCGCGGGAGAGTCCTGCGCAAGGGCACCCTCGACCAGTTCGTCGAGGTGGTCCACGTGGTCCGCGGGCAGATGTCGATCAGCAACCCCCGGCCACTGCTGGAGTTCGACCGGGGGCTGATGAGAGACGTCCTGTCCCCCTCGGAGTACAGCGAGTGGGACTGGGCGACGACGATCGGCAGGCCCGGGATGTACAGCACGTTCGGGAACGAGAGCATCGGGCTCGAACCGCAGAGCGAGAGGTTCCTGTTCCGGCGGGCCGAGTGCGACGTCGAGGACGCGCGCTGCGCGAGCCTGGAGCGGGACCTGAAGATCATCGGTGACACGGCGAAGATCGGTTGGTCATTCGTCAGCCGCGACTCGTAGGTCACCGGGCACCGACAGGGAGGGCGCGGCCGCCGGCCGCGTCCTCCTCACCCTCCGTTCACGTGGCCCAGACGCCGAGGGCGCCGAGCGGGGGATTCGCAGCCGGTGCGGCACGGACGATTAATCCGGCTGCGCGCGGTGGTCTCTACGTAGGACAGGACCGGGTAGGTCACCGATCGCAGCGGAAACGAGCCGACATGAGCGAGACGAAGCCGAGGACTGGCAAGCCGACGCGGGCAGAGCTGTGGGAGCTCGTCCACGCCGAGCGGGCGGCGCTGGCCGCCGACCTCGCCGATCTGACCGAGTCGCGGTGGGCGACGCCGTCGCTGTGCGCCGGGTTGTCGGTGCGCGAGGTGCTCGCGCACCTCACCGCGGGGGCGAGCCTGGGGCCGGTGCGGTGGATGGCGGGGGTGATCCGCTGCCGCTTCGACTTCGACAGGCAGGTGCTGATGCGGCTGAACGAGCAGTTGGGGTCGTCCCCCGCCGAGACTCTGGAGCGGTTCGGGCGCACCGTCACCAGCACCGTCAAGCCGCCGCTCCCGATCATGGCCATGCTGGGCGAGACGGTCGTCCACGGTGAGGACATCCGGCGGCCGCTCGGCATCCGCCGGGACCATCCGGTCACGACGCTCACCGCGCTGGCCGAGTACTACCAGGGCTCCGACCAGGTCGTCCTGGCCAAGGGCCGGATCGAGGGGCTGCGGCTCACCGCGACCGACGGACCGTTCAGCACCGGCTCCGGCCCCCTGGTGTCCGGCCCGACGCTCTCCCTGATCATGGCCATGACCGGACGCACGGAGCACTGCGCCGACCTCGACGGGGACGGGGTGGCGACGCTGCGCGACCGCGGTGCCGAGGAGTGAGGGGCGGGCTTCCGGCTTCCCGGAAGTAGGGTTGGGACGTGTTCTCGGCTCGGGGCCCTTCCTTGCGGGAGTTGGCGGTTCAGGCGCTGTCCTCGGTCGAGCGCGGGTATGACCTGCTGGCGCCGAAGTTCGACGAGACGCCCTTTCGGACGCCCGACAGGGTCCTCGATGCGACCGCCGAGGCGCTGCTGCCGTACGGGCCGTTCGGTCGGGGGCTGGACGTGTGCTGCGGCACGGGTGCGGGCATGCGGGTGCTCGGACGGTTGTGCGATGCGCGCAGTGCGGGCGTCGACTTCAGCGCGGGCATGCTGGAGCAGGCGCGGCAGGCTCATCCGGAAGCCGATTGGGTGCGGGCCGATGTCCGGGCCCTGCCCTTCGACGGAGCTTTCGATCTGGCGGTCACCTTCGGGGCGCTCGGTCACCTGCTCCCCGGCGAGCGGCCCGCGCTCTTCGCCGGGGTGTACCGAGCGCTGCGGCCCGGCGGGCTCTTCGCCTTCCCCGTCGGGGCGCCGCCGCCCGTCATGTCCCGCCTGTACTGGGCGCTGCTCGGGTTCGATCTGGTCATGCGGGTCCGGAACGCGGTGTGGCGTCCCCCGTTCGTCATGTACTACCGGACTTGCCCGCTGCACGCGCTCCGGAGCGATCTGGCGGCGGCCGGGTTCAGCGTGACGACCGTCCCGTTGGCGGCCTTGGGGACGCGTGAGGACGGCAGTCCGCGGGGGCGGCTCATGCTGGCGCGCAAACCTGGATCGCCAGACTGAATCCCGCGCTCAGCCAGGATGCGACGGGAGGTCTCGGTCGTGGCGGAGGGGGCCGGCCAGGAGCGTCAGGCCTGTGAGCGCCAGCGCCCCCGTAGTGATCCACATGGCGGGACGGACGCCCAGAGTCGCGCCCAGGGCGCCGCCCAGCAAGGCGCCGAGCGGGATGGTGCCGTAGCTGACCAGTTGCATGCTCACGGTGATCCGGCCCAGCAGCGGGCGGGGGCTGTAGGCCTGCCGGAAGGTCCCTTTGAGGACGTTGCCCGCGGCGACGCCCGCCGCGATGACGAACCCTCCTGCGAAGGCCGGGAGCAGCCCCGCGCCCGGTGCGGCGAGAGGGACCAGCAGGCCGAACGGCGCGGCGCCCGTCTCGGCGGCGACCAGGGTGCGGGCCGAGCCGAAGCGGCGGGACGGGACGGATGCCGCGGCCGCACCGAGGACGGCGCCCAGGCTGGTCGCGGCGGCGAGGGCGCCGACCGTGCCCGGGCTGACGCCGACCTCGCGGACGAGGAACACCACCAGGATCGACTGGTATCCGAACAGGCAGATGTTGCTGGCGGCCGAGAACAGGGTCAGCACCCGCAGGTAGGGGTCGCGGGCCACGAAGCGAAGGCCCTCGGCGATCTCCTGCCGCAGCGTCCCGCGCCGGTCGCGGGCGGGGCGGGGTTCGCGGGTCCGGATCGCCAGCAGGCAGGCGGCCGAGACGAGATAACTCGCCGCGTCGAGAAGGACGGCGTTCACCGCCCCCGCGAACTGGATGACCAGTCCGGCCAGTCCGGGGCCGCCGACCTGGGCGGCGGCCTCGGTCGCCTGCACTCTGGCGTTGCCTGCGGCCAGTTCGCCGCGGTCCAGCAGGGACGGCAGGTAGACCTGGTAGGCCGTCTGGAAGAACACGCTCGCGCAGCCGGCGCCGAGCGCGACGGCCGCCAGGTGGGCGATGGTCAGCCGGTCGAGCCAGGCGGCGGCCGGGACGCTGAGGAAGAGCAGCAGGGCCAGAAGGTCGCAGGCGAGCATCACCGGCCGGCGCGGCAGGCGGTCGACCCAGGCGCCCGCCGGGAGGCCGAGGAGCAGCCAGGGCGCCCAGGCCGCGGCCGAGAGCAGCGCCACCTGGAAGGTGCTCGCGTCGAGGACGGCGACCGCGGCCAGCGGAAGGGCCACGCCGGTGACGCTGCTTCCCAGCCTGCCGGTGGCCTGGCCGATCCAGAGGAGGCGGAAGTCGCGGCGCCCGCCCGGGCCGCCGCGCGCGGGGGCGACGGCCGTCGGGGCGGTGGTCACGGTTCGGCCGGGACGCCGTGGGCGAACAGGAAGACCGGCTCGCGGGCCTGGCCGTCGTCCGGGACGTCCCGCCGCTCCCATCGTTCGAGCAGCGCGAGAAGCTCCTGCTCCAGCTCGCCCAGTTCGGCGGGCGTGAGGTGCAGCCACTTGTCGACGGAGAAGGCCGCCCCGTTCCATGCCCCCCGCTGCTCCCGGACGGCGTGCCAGGCGCGGACCAGGCCGATCTGCCGGTCGAGGGCGAGGGAGACCGCCGCGCCGGCCACGGCCTGGCGGGCGGGGTCGTCGTCGAAGTCGCCGGTGACCCAGCGGAGTTCCGGTGCGGCGAGCCGCCACCAGCGTTCGCGGCGGTCCCTGGCGAGTTCGGGCGCCTCCACGGTCAGGCCGGCGGCGGCGAGCACCTTCAGATGGTGGCTGATGTTGGCCACGGCCTGATCGGTCCGGTCGGCGAGAGCGCTGGCGGTGGACGGGCCGTGGACCTTGAGGACGTCCAGGAGGCGCCGCCGGAGCGGGTGCGACATCGCGGCCAGCACTCGCGAGTCGGTCACCTTGGGCACGTCGTTCGGGTCGGTCATGCGGCCATCGTCACATACGCAAGAAGTATTGCGCAATAGTTCTTGTGCAAGTTGGGCGGGCCGCGGCGCCGAGACCGCACGCGGAGCGGACGGCCCGGGCACACCGTCGCCACGTTTGCCTCAAAGGGACGTCAAATACTTAAGCGGCATGGTTTGCCTAATATGCAACAAAGGGGACTTCTCGACATGAACATGCAGCTCGATCGGGAGGTCTCATGACGACGAGGATGACCCATGGGGGCCGGTCGGTCTCGACGGGCCGGAGCTACCAGCTCTCCGGATGGCTCACCTTCGCGGGGGTGCTCTCCATAGTGGTGGGCGCGTTCAACGTGATCGACGGGGTGGTGGCCCTGTTCAAGGACAACTACTACGTCGCGAACTCCAACCAGATCCTGGTCTTCGACTTCACCGCGTGGGGCTGGTACTGGCTCGTCCTCGGCGCCCTGCAGATCGTCGTCGGCGTGGGGATCCTGACCGGGAAGATGTGGGCGCGGGTGGTCGGGGTCGCGTTCGCCTTCCTCGCCGCCATCGGGCACCTGGCGTTCCTGGCCGCGTTCCCGCTCTGGTCGGTGCTGACCATCGCGCTGTGCATCCTGCTGATGTACGCGCTCATCGCTCCGCCCCCCGGCGCACGCGGAGACTGACGCCCGAGGCGGGACGCGGGCAGCGGAACCGCAGGTCATCATGGTCGCGGCCGGGACATACCCCGCCCGCGCGGGGGGCACTAGAGCGCAATGGCACCGGCGTCGGCCCCGCGGCCGTGGAGGCGGATCAGCACCGCGCTGGCGGACCGGCTGGGCGGGAGGCGCCGGGCGCGCGTCGTGGTGCTGATGGCCTGCGTCCTCGCGCTGAACGCGGCGGACACCGGGGTCATCGGGGCGATCGTCCACGAGTTGCGCACCTCCCTGCACATCGGGAACACGCAGGTCGGGGTGCTGACGGCCGCGCCGGCGGCGGTCGGCGCGGTCGCCACGGTGCCGGTGGGGCAGCTCACCGACCGGGTGCGGCGGGTGCCGCTGCTGGCGGGCAGCGTGGTGCTGTGGAGCGCCGCGATGGTCCTCGGGGGGCTGGCGGAGTCGTACGAGTGGCTGCTGGCGTCCCGGGTGGCGCTGGGCGCGGTGACGGCGACGGCGGGACCCACGGTGGCGTCCCTGATCGGGGACCTGTTCCCGCCCGAGGAGCGGGCCGCGACGTACGGGCGGATCCTCGCCGGAGAGCTGGTCGGGGTCGGGTTCGGGCTCCTGGCGGGCGGCAACATCGCCGCGTTCGCGAGCTGGCGGGTCTCGTTCTGGTTCGTCGCGTGCCTGGGGTTCGTGCTGGCCGTGCTGCTGTGGAGGATGCTTCCCGAGCCGGCGCGCGGCGCGCAGGGGGCCTCCGGCGGGCGGGGCGGGGAGGAGCTCGCGCAGCGGCAGGTGGACCGGGCGGGCGTGCGCCCGGACCCGCGCAGCGTCCTGGCCGAGGACCCCGAGCTGATGACGCTGGCGCAGGCCACCCGGTACGTGCTCGCCATCCGCACGAACGTGATCATCATCGTGGCGTCCGCGGTCGGCTACTTCTTCTTCGCCGGGATGCGCACGTTCGCGCTGGTCTTCGTGCTGGAGCGGTACGCGGTCGGGCAGGGCGGGCTGTCGGCGTTCCTGCCGGTCGTCGGGGCGGCCGCGCTCGCCGGGGTGCTGGTCGGCGGGCGGCTGGCCGACCGGCTCCTGCGCGGCGGCCGGGTGACGGCGCGGGTCGGCGTGCCGGGCGTGGCGTTCGCCGTGTCGGCGCTGCTGTTCCTGCCCGCGCTGCTCACCGACCGGGCGCTGGTCGCGCTGCCGCTGTTCACGCTCGCCGGCGCCGCGCTGGCCGCGGCGAACCCGCCGCTGGACGCGGTGCGGCTGGACGTCGTCCACTTCCGGCTGTGGGGGCGCGCGGAGGCCATCCGGACGATCGTGCGCATGTCCGGGGAGGCGGTCGCGCCGGTGCTGTTCGGCTGGCTGTCGGGGGTCCTCGGAGCGGGCCGGGCGGCGGGCGTCGGCCTGGACCGGGTGTTCCTGCTGGCGCTGATACCGCTGCTGGCCAACGGCCTGCTGCTGCTCGGGGCACGGCGCACCTACCCGCGGGACGTGGCGTCGGCGGTGGAGTCCGACCGCCGCTACGCCACCGGCTCCTAGTCGTCCTTCGGGGGCTCGTTCAGGATGCGGTAGCGGTCGAGGACGCGTTCGAGCTCGCGGCGGTCGCGCTTGGTGGGACGGCCCGCGCCGCGCTCGCGGCGGCCGATCGGGATGAGCGCCTCGCGCGGCGGCGGGGGCGGGCTCTTGTCGATCAGGCATTCCTGCGCGACGGGCGCGGAGACCCGCTTGCGGATGATCTTCTGCACGACGACGATGCGCTCCCGCCCGTCGTGGCGGAGCCTGACGACGTCCCCCGGCTTGACCGAGGTGGACGGTTTGGCGCGCTCGTCGTTCACCCGGACGTGGCCCGCCCGGCACGCGGTCGACGCCATCGAGCGGGTCTTCAGCAGCCGCACGGACCAGATCCACAGATCGACCCGCACGGACCCCTCATCGCCCATGCGTCCATGATGTCACTTCGGCGCGGGCGCCCGCTGGGCGCTGATCCACGCGTCCGCGCGCTCCCAGTTCTCGTAGAGCCAGCTGACGCGGGCGTCGCGGTCGCCGGGGACGTCCTCGGCGGGAACGCGCCACCAGCGGGCCCGGACGGGTCCGGTCAGCGGCACGCGCCGCCAGACGTCCCCGACGGTGGCCATGTGGTCGAGCCCGCAGTGCGCGACGAACACGACGTCGGCGGACGGGGCGGAGTCGAGCGCGGCCAGCACGCCGCCCGGCCGCGGCGGCATCACGTTGCGCATCGCGGCGGCGCGGGCCGCCTCGTCCGCGCGGCGCATCCGGGCCAGCCGGCGGATCGCGCGGCGGCGCCGCTCCGGGGAGAAGTTGCCGCCCTCGGGGAAGATCAGCAGCGCCTCGCCGGGGCGGAGTCCCTCGGCGAGTTCGCCGACGGCGTCCGCGGCGCCGCCCGGGGTGACGAACACGTTCGGCACCCGGTTGGCGGCGATGTCGATGCAGGGGTCGAGCTGGAGGAGCGCCTTCATGACCACCCGGGGACGGCGCCGGTACTCGCTCAGCAGGTGGTGGACGATCAGGAGCGCGTCGCCCGGCCCGGCGTGCCGGCTGAGCACGATCAGGGGCCGGTCGGCGGCGGACCCGTCCCCGGCGCCGTCCCAGGTGCCGTCCACCTCGACGCGCAGGCCGAGCCGCCGCTGCGCGGACGCGTAGAGGGCGCCGACGTAGCGGCGGATGATGTCGTAGTGCCGGTCGTCGTGGGTGCGGCGCCGGACCCACAGCCACCCGCACTCCAGCACGGCCGCCGTCTCCCGCGTCCCCCACGTGAGGCTGAAGCAGAGCAGGCGCAGCGCCCGCTTGCGCTCCCGCCCGGCCAGGGACGTCACCACGAAGGCGGCCGGGAACAGCACCACGACCAGAAAGGTCAGGACGAACAGCAGTGGCGTGCACACCAGGCGGCGCACGACTCGGGGTGGCAGCATCTCACGCTCGCTCTTTCAGGTACTTCAAAGATGCCTGATAGGCGCGTTCGATGTGAGCCTGGATCCCGGACGCGTTCCTGTAGCGGACCTGGGCGAGGTCGACTCCCGCCTTCTGCGGCCTGGCCCCGGCGGGCAGGACGTGGACCGTCAGGCCGGCGGGGAGGTTCGCCATCTCCTCGAAGAACCGGTGCCGGCGCGCGATCTCGAACGCGACGAGGCCGACCTCCCAGGGCCGGCGCGGGGGCGCGAGGTCCCGCTCGATCCGGCCGACGTGCAGGACGTAGATGTCGGTGGCGCCGAGCATCACGGCCCGGCTGACCGGGATGCTGTGGACGAGGCCGCCGTCGTAGTAGTGCCGATCCCCCACCCGGACGGGCGGCAGCAGCCCCGGCGCGGCCGACGACGCGAGCACGGCCGGGATCAGCGGGCCCTCGGTGAACCAGTGCGCCATCGCGGTCTCGATCCCGGCGGCGACGCACTGGAACGGGACGTCCAGGTCCTCGAACGACGGGACGGGGAGCAGCTCGTCCAGCATGCGGCGCAGCGGCTCGTTGGAGTGCAGGTGCGTGCCGGACCGGGCGAGCCTCCACAGCCGGGCGAGGACGGGCGAGCCGAACACGTCGCGGACGGACTCGTCCGACCACAGGCTGGTGAGCCGCTCGACCGCCGCGTCCGGCCCGGCCGCGACGAGCACGCCGTTGAGGGCGCCGATCGAGGTTCCGACGACGAGGTCGGGGCGGACGCCGGTCTCCCGCAGCGCCCGCAGCATGCCGACCTCGTGCGCGCCGAGCACGCCCCCGCCCCCGAGGACGAACGCCGTCCGCGGCTCCCGTTCCACCCGGTCTCCCCTTGTGCCGATCCAGCAGCGTGCTCCGCCCGTCGGGCGCTGGAGGCAGCCTCACCCATCGGAAGCGGGATAAACCGGGCTCGGGACGGGCGGGCCGGTGACCTGCGGGGCCATGACCAGCGGGGCCGGCCACCCGAGGGCGGCCGGCCCCGGCGCCGGACGCCGGTCAGTGTCGAAGCCGTTCAGTGGCGGACGCGGGTCTTCAGGCCGTAGCCGTAGGGGAACAGCGGCCGGTAGTCGCGGTCGCCGACGTTGATCGGCTCCTGGGCCTCGCTGCGCGGCCAGGTCACCGGAAGCCTGCCGGTGAACGGGCGCCTGCCGAACAGGACGTCCGCGACGCCCGCGCCCTCGCTGCCGGGCAGCCAGGACATGACGAACGCGTCCGTCTTCGCCAGCTGGTCGGTGACGATCTGCGGGCGCCCCGCGACGTCCAGGACGACGCAGGTTCTGATCGCGGAGCAGACCTTGTCGACCGCGGCGCGGTCGGCGTCGGACAGGTTCAGCGTGTGGCCGTTGCCGACGTCGCCGACGCCCTCCGCGTACGGCTTCTCGCCGACCACGACGATCCCGACGTCGTTGCCGGCGGTCGGCGCCGACGCGTCCCGGCTGTAGGTGACATGGGCCGAGTTCTGCCTGATGCCGTCCAGGATCGTCGTGCCCGGGATGATGGCGCCGGACGAGCCCTGCCAGGTGACCGTCCAGCCGCCGGCCTGGTTGCCGATGTCGTCGGCGTTGGCGCCGGCCACGTAGATGCGCTGGTCCTTGCGCAGCGGCAGCGCGTTCCCGGAGTTCTTCAGCAGGACCTGCGACTTGGCGACGGCCTCACGGGCGACCGCGCGGTGCTCGGGCGACCCGATCGTCCCGGCGTTGGCGCGGTCGGTGTACGGGTGCTCGAACAGGCCGAGCTCGAACTTCGCCTTCAGGATGCGGCTCACCGCGTCGTCGATCCGCGACGTCGGCACGCGGCCCGCCCGCACCTCCGCCAGCAGCGTCTGGACGAACTGCGGCGTGCTGTAGGGCTCCATGAACATGTCCATGCCGGCGTTCACCGACGTGCGGACCTGCGTGGCGTAGTCGCCCGGGATCTGGTGGATGGCCTCCCAGTCGCTGATGAGGAAGCCGTCGAACCCGATCTTCTTCTTCAGGACGTCGGTCAGCAGCTCCTTGTGCGCGCTCATCTTGACCGGATCACCGACGCCGTCCTCCTTCCAGTCCACGCTGGAGAACGACGGCATGATGCTGCCGACGCCGTACTTCTTGACCGCGACGACGTAGGGGGCGAGGTCGACCGCCGCGAAGTGCTCGCGGTCGGTGACGGTGACGCCCTGGTCGATCGTGTACGTGCCGCTGGTGGACGAGCCGAACACCGTGTCGCCGTCACCGGCGAAGTGCTTGGCCGTCGCCAGGACGTGGCGGTTCGTGGCGAGGTCGCTCTCGCGCCGCCCTTCGAAGCCCTCCAGGCCGGTCTCCATCTGGATCACCAGGCGCGGGTCCTCGCCGAAGCTCTCGTAGGCGCGTCCCCACCGCAGGTCGCGGGTGACGCAGACGCAGGGGGCGAACACCCACTGGGGCCCGGTCGCCTTCGTCTCGATCGCCGTGATCTGCTCCTCCCGGCGGACGAGGCCGGGGTCGCGGGTCGCGCCCATCGCGATGTTGTGGGGGAAGACGGTGGCGCCGACGAGGTTGTTGTGGCCGTGCACCGAGTCGACCCCGTACAGGAGCGGGATCTTCAGGCGGGTCGCCAGGGCCTTGGACTGGTAGGCGTCGACCATGTCCGCCCAGCCCGCGGGGGTGTTGTCGGCGGGCGTCGATCCGCCGCCGGACAGCACCGACCCGAGGGCCAGCTTCGTGATCTGGTCGCGGTCGCCGTCGATCGCGCCGCGCTCGGCCTGCGCCATCTGGCCGATCTTCTCTTCCAGGGTCATGCGGCCGAGCAGGTCCTTCACCCGGTCCGCCACGGGCAGCCGCGGGTTCAGGTACGGGGCCTGCCGGGGGGCGTCGGCCATGGCGGGCCGCGCCGCCAGGGCCGACGGAAGGGCGGCGACGGTCGCGAGCGCGACCAGTGATCGCCCGATCCGGGTGGCGATGGCACGTCTGCGGGAGTGTGGCAACTCGTCCCTCCTGGGTCGCTCCGAAGGACGCCGCGCGGCCCGGCGGACCGCGCACGGCCGGACGCCGGGGTCACGGCTCGCCCGGACGGCCGTGACCCCTGCGCCGGCGACGTCATCTGGAACCTCCCCCGCCGCCGGGCGGCTGTCAACGGATCTTCACCGGCCCGGCCGCGGCCTTGTGGAAAACATGGAAGAGGGCTTGACGGGAACTAAGTTCACAAGTTGAATCATGAGCCGAACAAAGCAGGCCGGACAGGTGGAGGGCGCACATGCCCATCCGTCCGGCCGCTGTGCGTCCGGGACGCGCGCATCCGCCGGAACGTGCCGCAACTCCGGCCCCGTCGGCCACACCTGGCCAACGGGCGTCCGTTCGGAGAGCCGCCGCCGCGAAAGCGCCGGAGCGGGTGCCCCGCCGGCCGGCGGGTGAGTATCGACCGGCGGGACGCTCCGCCATCCGGGGTGGTCGGTGTCAGGTCACGCGGAAGGCGGTCATGCGGAGGGCCGGCCTCCCTTTCCGCGCTCCTCCTGGCGGGGGCCGCGGGCGCCGTCGTCGCGCGTGACCTCGATGCGCTCCTTGCGGAGCTCGCCGCGGACGGTCTGCTCGTCCTGCACCTGCTCGGTGCGGAGCCGGACGCGCTCGACCGGCACGGTCTCCTTGGAGATGACCGGGCGCTCCTCGTAGAGGATGATCTCCTGGTCGTCCTCGGAGATCGTCACCTTCGGGTCCGGGCGGCCGCCGGCGATGGGCTCGCGGTCGATCCGGATCTCCTCGTGCGAGACCGGGATCGTCTGCTCGATCGTCTCGGTCTCGATCCACTTGCGCACCCGGACGCGGCCCGCCTCGTGCCGCTCGGTGCCGATCCGCAACTGCTCCTCCGAGCGGGTGATCTCGGTCATCGGCGCCTCGGCGCCCTCGCGCGCCGACTGGGGCGGCATGGCGCGCCCGCTGGCCCGCTCGCCCGCCGAGCCGCGCCTGCCGCGCTCGGGATGGACGGCCATCCCCGCGGCGCCCGTGGTCCCCGTCGTCCCGGCGGCCTCGGTGGTTCCGGCCGTTCCGGTGGTGCCCCTGCTCTCGGCGGCGCTCCGGGTGCCGGCGGTCTCGCCCGGCTCGGTGGTGCCCGTCGTTCCCGCCGTTCCCGCGGTCTCGGCCGTCTTCTCGGGTGTGCCCGTACCCGTCTCCCCGCCCGTGCGGCGGCCGCCCGGGGGACGCACTCCGTAGTGCCTGTACAGGTCCACGATCTGCGCATGCGACAGGTGCTCGTCGGCGTCGACGTTCGGGGCTCCCTTGATGGTCTCCTTGTCGTACGGGACCTGCAGGGCGTCCTCGGCCTTGCGGGCGCCGGACAGCGGGACGAAGCTCTCACGCATTCCGAACCAGCCGGTGTGCACGGTCACCCACTCCGGTGAACCGGAGTCGTCGTTGAGGTAGACCTGCTTGACCGTGCCGACCTTCGTCCCATGGGTGTCGGTCACGCTCATCCCCATGAGCTCCCGCACCTGTGTCTGCGTCTGCACTTGAGCACCTCCGCTTCCGTGAACGCTTCCGGACGGCGGGGGGCCGGGGGGAGGTGGAGCCCGCCAATCGGTAGCGGTGTTCAGTTGATCCCGAGTTGCCGCGTTACCTGCTGCTTTTCCCGACACGGTCGCCATAAACGCGTTTGCAGAACTATAGGGAACGATTTACTGCATATTTACGGCGACCGACCCGCAGCCCCGTACGCACCTTTTCCGACATATACCCACAAGCAACTCATTCGCGAATGGCACCTTTGTCAAGATGGTGATCATTTTATCCGGGCGCGGTTTTCCCGGCCCCGCTCCGCGCGAAGACTGCGAGGGACGTTCCCACACATCGGAGAACCGATATGCGCGACTTTTCTCGGGCGGGCCGGCGGCCATGGGCGGGGCCTGCCCCACTGGCGGTCCCACTGACGGCGACGGTGGCGGCAGCGGTGGCGGCCGCCCTGGCGTGCACGGCGTTCACGGGGGCCGGGGCCGCCGCGGTCCGGCGCCCGCCCGCCTGGTGCAAGCCCGGCGGGACGCTCACCGCCCGCGCGATGCCGCAGAAGATCAAGATCGCCGACTGCGACCTGCGCGGCCGGACGGTGCGCGGCGCGAACGGCCTCACGGCGACCGTCCCGTCCGACGGGTCCTCCCTGATCGCGTACGCGCTGCGCACCGACGGCGCCGCCGAGCTGCACATCGGGGTGAACTCCCGGGCGGGTGAGATCACGATCGGAACGCACGGCGACCGCGTGCCGCAGGGCAGGCCGCGCCAGTTCCGGGCGCCGGCGCAGGCGTGCCAGGACGGCGCGTACCGTCCCCAGTCCAGCAAGTGGCCGAAGGGCGCCGCCGTCCGGTGGAACTACTACGCCGGCACGGCCGGGCTGCCGAGGGATCCCATCGCCAGAGGCGTGGCCGCCGTCCCCGAGGCCCGCACCGACTGCACGGGCTCGGGGCGCTTCACTCCTTCGCCGGACGTGACCGAGCGCTACGCGGGCCAGAGCAGCCGGCCCCCGAACGTGACGAGCTCGGCCGCCTGCGGGACCCGGGACCGGGTCAACACGTTCGGCTGGCTGGCGATGCCGAGCGCCGAGGCCCCCGTCCTCGCGGCGACCTGCACGTGGTTCTCCGGCCCGACGACGGTCGAGACGGACATGGCCGTGCAGGCGCAGGGCAAGCGGTGGTGGACCGGCGGGACGTGCCCGTCCGGGAGCTACTCCGCCGAGGCGGTCGCGGCGCACGAGGCGGGCCACGTCTTCGGCCTCTCCCACGTCGAGGGCGCCGAGCACCGCATGCTCACGATGACGCCGTCCCTCGCGTCCTGCGACAACGGGCCCGCCACGCTCGGCAAGGGCGACTACGACGGGCTGATCGCCCTCTACGGCGGGCGCTGAGCGGCGCGAGCCGCACGCGCCGTCCCAGCGTCCCGCCGCGGGGGCGCGGGTCAGCGCCCGGAGTCGATCCTGCCGACGACGACGAGGCGGCGCCGGTCCGAGCCCTTGGGCGTGCAGGTGACGAGCGTGAGGTACCTGCCGTGGGGCGCGCTGGCCCGCTTGAACGGCACCGGCTCCAGCGCCAGCCGGTTCCGCGGGTCGACGACGCGACTGGTCCGCACCCGGTAGACGTACGACCTGCGGCCCACCCGCAGGACGATCCGGTCGCCGCGCCGCAGCCTGTCGAGCTGGAAGAACGGGGCACGCCAGGTCGTCCGGTGGCCGAGCAGGACGGCGTTGCCCTCCTGCCCGGGGAGCGCCGTCCCCGGGTAGTGCCCGACGCCGCGACGCAGCACCGCCTCGCTGACGCCCTGCCGGACGCCCATCTTCAGGCCCATCCGCCTGATCCGGATCTGCGCGATCACCGCGCCGGTCCGCGGCCGGGCCGCGCTGGCCGCCGGCGCGGCGGTCAACTTCGTCATGACCGGAGTGCTGTTCGTGCTGCCGCTGGTGTTCCGGCAGAGCCTCGGGCTGACGCCGTTCCAGACCGGCCTGGCGTTCCTGCCGATGACCCTGCCGTTCGCGTTCAACCCGCTGCTCACCGGGCGCATCGTCGCGCGGACGGGGCCGCGCCGCCCCGTGCTGGCGGGCCTGGGCCTGCTGACCGCCGGAGGAGTGCTGTTCGGCGCCGTGCTGCCGGGCGGCGCGTCCTATCCGCCGCTCGTCGCGGGCCTGCTGTGCACCGGGTTCGGCGTGTCGTTCGCGCTGCCCGCCCTCGCGACGATGGTCGTCGCCGCGGCCCCCGAGGGCGCGGCGGGCGCGGCGGGCGGCCTGCTGAACGCCGTCCGGCAGCTCGGCGCCACCCTCGGTGTCGCGATCATGGGGGCGTTCGCGCCGGTCGGAGCGGGGAACGGCTCCCGCGATCCGGCCTACGCGCTGCTCGTCGCCGCGGCCGTCTGCGCGGTCGTCTGCGTCTGCGTCCTCGCCGCTACGCCACGCGCACGTTCGCGCCCGACGCCTTGAGGTCGCCCCGCAGGGCGCGGATGTCGGTGCGCAGCCGCTCGGCGGCCAGCGGGTCCGGTTCCAGGCCGCCGAGGCCGTCCTCGATGAGGGCGAGCTCGGCGGCCCGGAGCCGTTCGAGCAGCCGGCGTGTCTCCCCGGCCGGCACGCCCCACTGCTCCTTCCTGCGCCACTTGCGGAACGCGAGCACGTGGCCCTCGCCCGGCATGAGGACGCCGCCCCGCGTCTCGGCGTGCACCGTGCGCCGGAAGTGCGAGAGGTAGCGGCGCCTGGCCAGGCGGTAGGCGACGACCGCCGCCAGCAGGATCGGCGCGCCCTTCACGGGCATCAGCACCAGCCCGGACAGGACCGGGGCGTCCCACCAGGAGTGCAGCGCCATCGCCAGGACGAACGCGCCCGCCGCGGCGGTGAGGTGCGTCTTGGAGGCGCGCCCGATCAGGCAGCCCAGGCCCGCCCCGCCGACCGCCGTCATCGCCCAGTGGCTCCACCACGCCCCGCACACCACCCGGGTGCCGAACGAGAAGAACGCCGCGTTGGCGTCGTGCGTGGCGCCCGTGAGGACGATCGTGTTCAGGACGTACAGGAAGTTCTCCGCGAACTGGAAGCCCAGCCCCGACAGCGCTCCGTAGCCCCACCCGTCGAGAGGCCCGCGGACCGCGGCCGGCGCCATCAGCGCCAGCGTCGCGACGCCGAGCAGCTTCAGGATCTCCTCGTCCACCGGCGCGGCGATCGACGCGCCCCAGGCCGCGTTGAACCCCGGCCCGGCGGTCTTCCCGACGATCGCCTGGAACGCGGCGTTGGCGGGCAGCGCGGTCCCGAACGCGGCCAGCCCGCCCCACGCCACCGCGATCAGCGCGTAGCCGAGCGGCGGGGAGCGGACGGGGTGCAGCCGCCGCAGCAGCCACACTCCGCCGGCCAGCGCCGGCGCGAGCAGCACGGCCCTCCCGGGGATCGTCTACGACGAGGCGAGCGGGGAGCGGCTCGACGTGTGGGGCACCGGCGAGGGGCTGCGGCCGGTGTTCGTCTTCCTGCACGGCG
>NZ_JBFARL010000084.1:0-33548 GCF_040674655.1 Actinomadura sp. NPDC049753
CCAATGCGCGTTCGCGGTGCGTGTCGTAGCCATGCTCCGATTCTTCACCATGGCGCGGCGGGCGGATCACCCGAACCGCGGGAACGCCCCGCGCCCGAGGGTTACAAGATCACGGCTACGTCCGGTCTGGCCGGCGACGTCGCCCCGGGCGCGACCGCCACCGCGACCTGGACGGTGACCGCACCCGCTGGCGCGAAGCCGGGCGCCCTCCCGGGCCTGGACGCCACGGTCTCGTGGCGCACCGCCGGAGGCGACTCCGAGCAGGCGAGCGCGCACTCCCTCCTCATGGTCGGCGGCGGCGCGGTGGGGGAGCCCTACAAGACCTCCGCCTCGACGACGGCCGAGTTCGCGCGATCCGGCGACACGGTCGGCATCGCCGCGGGCGGCAAGGACATGTGGGGTGACACCAACGAGTTCGCGACCGTCTACAAGGACGACGGGCTGACCCCGGGGCACGCGGTCTCCACGAAGGTGACCGAGCTGGCCGGGGCGTCCGGCTGGACGCGGGCCGGACTGGTCGCGAGCGACGACCTGGCCCGGACCGGGTCCGCCGGGTACGCCGCCATCGCCGTGACGCCCGCGCACGGGTGCGTCTTCTCCTACGACGCCGACGGCGACGGCCGGCTCGACCACTACACCGAGGTCGGCGGGTTCACCGCGGGCGAGGTCCGCGTGCGGCTGCGCAGGGACGGCGACCGGATGTCCGGATCGTGCAGCTCCGACGGCGTGAACTGGGCCGTGGTCGGCTCCGGCACGGTCCCCGGCTCGGCGGGCGCCCAAGACGTCGGGATGTTCGTCAGCGCGGTGAACGCCCACACGGCGCAGGAGGCGATCGCCCGGTTCGGCGGCGGCATCGCCGCCTCGCCCGACACGTCCCGGAACGGATCGGACGACCCGCTGCAAAGCCTCCGCAAGCCGGTGACGGCGCTGTCCTCCGAGCCCGGACGGCCCCCGGAGGCCGCCAACGACGGCAGCCGCGCCAACTCGCCCTACTGGGGCGGCCAGATGACCTACGGCGAGACCTGGTGGCGCGTCGACCTCGGCGCCGTCGACGACGTCTCGCGCGTCAACGTCCGCAACTACGTCGACGGGACCCGCTTCTACACCTACCGTCTGGAGGGCAGCCTCGACGGCGACCACTGGTTCACCCTCGGCGGGCGCAACGGGCCGCGCCCCGCCGCCGACGCGGGGGACACCATGGCCACCGAGGCCAGGGCCCGCTACATCCGGGTGGTCGGATCCGGCAACACCGCCAACCTCACCTTCCACCTCACGGAGGTGAGCGTCTACGGCGCCCCCGCCGGGTGACGGGCGTTCAGGGCTTGCGCCCGACGCCCCCGACGCTCCAGATCGGCCTGGACGACTCGATGGTCTCGTGCTCGGGACGCCACAGGGGGAGGTAGACGACGCCGGGCTCGACCAGGTCCCAGCCGGCGAAGAGCTTCTCCACCTCGGCCCTGGTCCGGATGTTCGAGCGCGGCGTGCCGCGGATCGCGTGGGTCTCCTGCTGGTAGAGGAAGGCGAGCCTGGCGGTGACCTCCGGGCACAGGTCGCTGACCGGATGCGAGATCGCGATATGGCTGCCCGGCGACATCAGGTCGCTCAGCCGCCGGACGCTCTCCGCCACCTCCTCGTCGTCGGGAATGGCGTAGAGGACGTGGAAGAACAGCAGCGCCGTCGGCTGGTCGAGGTCGATCAGCCGGCGCAGGTCGGGGTGGCGCGCGATGCCTTCGGCGTCCCGCATGTCGGCCTCGACGACCGCGGTGCGGGGGTTGCCCCCCAGCAGCGCCTGCGCGTGGACGCGCACCACCGGATCGTTGTCCACGTAGACGACCCGGCAGTCCGGCGCCACCGCCTGAGCGATCTGGTGCACGCTTCCCTGGGTGGGCAGGCCGGTCCCGATGTCGAGGAACTGGCGGATCCCGGCGGCGGCGAGGAACCGGACGACGCGGTCGAGGAACTTGCGCCCTTCGCGCGCCAGGACCGGCAGTTCCGGCGCCAGTTCGATCGCCTGGAGCGCCGCCTGCCGGTCCGCGGCGTAGTTGTCCTTGCCGCCGAGGAAGTAGTCGTGCATCCGGCTCTCGTTGGGCGCCGTCGGATCGAAAGGCTGCGGCTCGTGCCCCGCGGGGAAGGGCATGGCTTCTCCATTCAACTGACGTCCGAGCGGTGACGCGCGGCCGCCGCGAGGAATCGCCCAGTATGGCACGCTACTTTTCGGTACGTCCGACGTACCCGAGGCAGGCGCGCCCGCCGGACGAGTCGGACGTCAGCGCCGCGCGGCCGCGCGGAGCGCCTCCAGGCCCCGCGCGATCGGCGGCTGCGTCTCGCTGCCCCGGCGGACGATCGCGATGATGCGCCGGGACGGCGCCGCCGCACCCCGCAGCGGCACACGGACGACGTCGTCGTCCGGCGGCAGCGGCGCGAGCCGGGGCACCAGGCCGATGCCGAAACCGCGGGCGACGAGCGCCGAGACGGCGAACCACTCGTTGGCCTCGTGCGCGATGCGCGGCGTGAACCCGGCGGCGGCGCAGGCGGCGAGCATGAGCTGGTGCTGGTCGAACCGGTCCGGCGAGCCGATCCACGGCTCGCCGGCCGCGTCGGCGAGCCGGACCGCCCCGCGAGCGGCGAGCGGGTGCCCGGCCGGGACGAGGAGGTCCTGCGGCTCGTCGAGCACGGGCCACTGCGCGAACCGCGCGTCGTCCGGGGCCGGCGTCTGCTCGCTGGGGATGATCACGGCGATGTCGCACCGCCGGGCGAGGAGCAGGTGGGCGGCGTCCTCGCTCTCCTTCTCGCTCATGTGGACGGCGAGCGCCGGATGGTCCTCGCGGAGCCGCGCGGCGGCCGGCGCCACGAGCGCGGCCAGGGCGCTGGAGACGCCGCAGAACCGCACCTGCCCGGCCGTTCCGGCGCGGTGCCCGGAGAGGTCGGCGCGGGCCCGCTCCCACTGCGCGGCCAGGACGTCGGCGTGCCGCAGCACCGTGTGCGCCGCGGCGGTGAGCCGCACCCGCCGCCCCTGCGCCTCCAGGAGTTCGACGCCGAGGTCGTGCCCGAGCCGCCGGAGCTGCTGCGACACCGTCGAGGGCGTCAGGTGCAGCGCCTCGGCGGTCGCGGTGACCGTGCCCCGCTCCCGCAGCACCCGCAGCGTCTCCAGGCGATGGTCGATCATGTGGCCATCCAACACGATGTTGTGCGGAATCTTTCGATGGACCCGAAAGGTCCGGGCTTCCCAGACTTTCCCCATGGCGATCGGAACGAGCGGCCGCGGCGTCCCCGCGCCGGTGCTGGTACTGGGCAGCGTGGCGTCGATCCAGTCCGGACAGGCCTGCGGCAAGGCCATGCTCGCGGTGGCCGGACCCGCCGGAGTGGTCACGCTCCGGCTGACGTTCGCGGCCCTCGTCCTGCTCCTCATCCGCCGGCCCGGCCCGCCGCCCCGCGACTCGCTGAGGCTGGTCGCGGCCCTCGGGGCGGCGATCGCCGGAATGCACCTGATCTATCCGGCGATGGCGCGGCTGCCGGTCGGCGTCGCCTCCACGCTGCAGTTCCTCGGCCCGCTCACGCTGGCGCTCGCCAAGGCGCGCGGCCCGGTCGACCTGCTGTGGGCCGCCCTCGCGGGCACCGGGGTGATCCTGCTGGCCGCCCCGTCCGGCGCGGCGACGTCCGCCGCCGGGATCCTGCTCGCGCTGGCCTCCGGCGCCTGCATGGCCGCCTACCTCGTCCTGAACCAGCGCGCCGGGACGCTGGACGGCGCTCCGCTGGCCTGGGCCGTGGCGTTCGCGGCGCTGCTCGTCCTGCCCCTCGTCCTCCTGGCGGGCGGGGCGCCGCTGCGGCCGCGGGTCCTGCTCGCGGGCCTCGGCCTCGCGCTGCTTTCCGCCGTCATCCCGTGGTCGCTGGACATGGCGGCCCTGCGACGGCTCCCCGCACGCGCGGTCGCCGTGATGGTCAGCCTGGAGCCGGCCGCCGGGGCGCTCGCCGGGCTCGTCCTCCTGCACGAGCACCTGACCTGGCGCGCCTGGCTCGCCGTCGCCTGCGTCTCCGCGGCGGCGGCCGGTGCGGCTCTGGGCGGCGACGGCCGGAGGGCGCCCTCCCGACCGCGCGGGCGGGCCGCGTCCGCCGGACCGAATCGTGATCGGTCGTTCTCGTGGACCGGTCCGATGGCGCGACCGCAGCCCGTAGAGTGGGACGCGAAGATGATCAGCGTGGGCGGCCGGCAGGGAGGCACGGTGGCAGGCGAGCGGTTTGGGCCAGGCGGATTCGACCCGAGCGTGCCGAACATCGCTCGCATGTACGACTACTACCTCGGCGGCAAGGACCACTACGAGGCCGACCGCCTCCGCGCCGAGGAGGCCAAGGCAGCCGACCCCACCCTGATCACCCTGATCAAGGAGAACCGGGCGTTCATGGGGCGCGCCGTCCGGTACATGGCCGAGCAGGGCATCGACCAGTTCCTCGACATCGGCACCGGGCTCCCCACCCAGCAGAACGTCCACCAGATCGCCCAGTCGGTGAACCCCGCCGCCCGCGTCGCCTACGTCGACTACGACGGCCAGGTCGTCGCGCACGGACGGGCGATCCTCGCGGACTCGCCCGGCACCCGGATGGTCCAGGCCGACATCCGCCGCCCCGCCGAGATCCTGGAGCATCCCGAGATCACCCGGCTGCTGGACTTCGAGAAGCCGGTCGCGCTGCTGACGATCGCCACCCTGCACTTCATCCCGGACGAGGACGACCCGCCCGGCGTCATGGCCGAACTGCGCGAGGCGCTCGCCCCCGGCAGCCACATGGCGATCACCCACGCCTCCGCCGACGGCGTGCCCGACATCGTGGCGAAGGTCGTCGAGGTCTACAAGAGGACGAACGCGCCCGGCACCCCGCGCAGCCTGGAGCAGGTGACGGGGCTGTTCGGCGACTTCGAACTGGTGGACCCGGGCCTGGTGTGGGCGCCGCTGTGGCGGCCCGAACGCCCGGTCACCCTGGAGGAGGCCCTGCCGATCTGGTTCTACGCCGGAGTCGGCCGCAAGCTCTGAGGTGTGCGTGCACGACCGCTCCCTGACGAATGCCACCGGGAAGAGGGAAGGCGACATGCGGGCAGTGACGGTCGGAGGGGCGCTGGAGGCCGCGGCGACGCGGGACGCGGTGTTCCTCCACGACGGCGACGACACCATCACGTTCTCCGGGTTCGACGAGCTGGTCGACCGTGTCGCGGCGGGCCTTCTGGCCCGCGGCGTCGGACGGGGCGACCGGATCGGCCTCCTCGGCCCCAACACCGCGCAGTGGCTCGCGGTGTTCTTCGGCGCGGCCCGGATCGGCGCCGTGGTCGTCCCGCTCAACGTCCGCTACCGGGAGCGGGAGCTGTCCCACATGCTCGGGCAGAGCGGCGCCCGGCTGGTCGTCGGCGTCGAGGCCGTCCCCGACTTCGACTTCGCCGCGTACTTCGCGTCGTCCGGCATCCCCGCCGTGTACTTCGGGGCGGGCTTCGACGCCCTGGCCTCGACCCCGCCCCCGCCGGCCCTGGCCGCGGCCCGCGCCGCGGTGGACCCGGGCGACCCGCTGATGATCCTCTACACGTCCGGCACCACGGGACGTCCCAAGGGCGCCGTCATCACCCACCGCGGGATCCTGGCCTCGGCCTCGGCCCAGGCCGACCACTTCCGGATGACCGGCGAGGACGTGCTGCTCGGCCACCTCCCGTTCAACCACGTGGGCGGCATCACCTGCACCATCATGGCCGCCCTGGTCAGCGGCGGCTCGGTCGCGCTGCTGCCCGCGTTCTCCCCGGACGCCGCGCTGCGCGCCGTCGAGCGCCACCGGGTGACGTTCCTCGGCGCCGTCCCCACGATGTACGTGCTGATGCTCGGCCGCCCCGACTTCGCCGAGCACGACGTCTCGTCCGTCCGGCTGTGCATGGCGGGGGGCTCCAACGTGGAGCCGGCGCTCGCCGACGCGATCCGCCGAGGCTTCCCCGGCGCGCCTCTGTACGGTCTCTACGGACTGTCCGAATCCTCGGGCGCCTGCGTCCTGTCCCCGACGGACGACGACCCCGAGACCGTCTCCCGGACGCTCGGTGCGATCATCGGCGACTTCGAGGCGCGCGTGACCGCCCCGGACGGGACGGTGCTGCCGCCGGGCGAGACCGGCGAGCTCCAGATCCGCGGCGCCTGCGTCGCCGCCGGCTACTGGGACATGCCGGACGAGACCGCCGAGGTGTTCCTGCCGGACGGCTGGCTCGCCACGGGCGACATGGTCGCCATGGAGCCCGACGGGCACCTGGTCCTGCGCGGGCGCAAGAAGGAGATGTACATCCAGGGCGGCTTCAACGTCTACCCGGTGGAGATCGAGAACGTCCTGACCGCCCACCCGAAGGTCGCGATGGCCGCCGGGATCGGCGTCCCCGACGCGGTCCTCGGCGAGGTCGGCCGCTTCTACGTCGTCCCGCGCCCGGGCGCCGAGTCCCCCACCGCCGGCGAGCTGACCGCCTACTGCCGCGAACGCCTGGCCGACTACAAGGTGCCCCGCCAGTTCGTCATCACCGCGGACGTCCCCCTGACCCCCGTAGGCAAGATCCACAAAGCCCTCCTCAAGGACCGCGACGGCTCCGTCCCGGGCTGAACCCGGCCCGCCGGGGAGGAGCGGCCTCCCCGGCGCCGGGCTCTAGCTGTGCGCGTGGACGTCGAGGATGGCCTGGGCGAGGGTCTCCGAGGCGGGCGCGTTGACGAGCCTCCACTGCGCGGCGCAGGGGATGAGGGCCCACCATTCCCGGGTGTGGGTACCCCACCAGCACAGGACACCGAAACGGGCGCGGAGGTAGGCGATCGTGTCCGTGTGGGGCGCGCCGGGGTCGGGCGGCGGGATCGGCGGCGCGGTGCCGTCCCGCACCGGACGGCGCGCCCGGGCGGCGAGCGCGGCCGCCACGTAGGGGGTGAGGATCCGGGTGATCCGCTCCGCCGCCCCGGCCGGGTTCGTGTGCGGGGCGAGGTCCTCGCCGGTGCTCGACCGGTACCACCAGGCGTCGGACGCCGATCCGGAGGCGAGCGTGATGCTCTCCCCGAACCCCGGGACGGCGGGGTCGTAGACGCGCAGGAGCGGGAGGGCCCCGTCATAGCGCGGCACGGCCTTCCAGCCCTCCCGGACGACTTCATGTGCAAGTCGGTCAAGGTAGCTCGTAATGGAGGAAGCCGAGGCTCCGGCGTGCAGATTCTTCGGTTCGATCCACCCCATTACCGGCGCACCCACTTACGGGGGTCGGGCGTCGGGCGGCAGGCCGCGCGACTGAGCTCGTTGGTGAGGACCTTGCGGAGCTCTTCGGCGGTACTGCATATAACGGTCGGGTCAATGCCGGCCTTTGGGTCGTGCAGCGTGGCGACCCAGTCGCCGAGCCTCCCGTCGTAGCGCGTGGCGCGCCAGATTCGGTGGCCTTGGAAGTCCTCGCGGAGTCGGGCTAACGCCTGGTCAGCGGGGTTGACGGGCGTATCCATGATCAGTTCAAGCTTCCGTCGGTGTGGTTGCTCTTCGTTACCGTCCCCAATCTTCCCGTGACCGGGTCTTCTTTTGGAAGAGCGGGGAGCCCGCCAGATGGAAAGCTCTCGGCGCCGTTAGAAAACACTTCGCTTTCGGGGCGCTCGGGTTTCCCGTCCTCGCCGTCCCGCAACGCAGGGGTTCCGCGTACCTCCGACTGCTTTGGCGGTGAACGACTGTTTGCCGAACCGACTCCATCTCGTTTCCCTCCGTTCCGTGCAATCCGGTGCAACCGGACAATTCTCCGTTGGATGTCGGCGCGTTGAGGATCGCTGGAGTGGGGCCGGGTTCGAACGGATCCGCGACGGAACGCCTCCTCCGCTCGTGCGACCGGCTTCCGGCAGCGCCATGAACCAGGGAACGCGAGGTCGCGGAGAAAGTAAGGCGAACGGCCACAAGCGGCCATTCTCGGGATTCGGAATGGCGCATTACGGTCATTCCCCATTACGTCAGTGAAACTTGCGCGGCAAGTCTTGGTGCCACGATCGATGATTATTAACCGGCTTCGGGATCGGCATCTCGGTGGATCGAATGCGGGGCGAATGGCGCGCCGCGTATTGGGCCTTGAGTTCGTGCGGCTTCGCGTGCTTGCGTTCACGGAGGTCTGCCTGGTAGGGGGAGAACCGCGAAAGTCGAATGATCCGCACGTGCGAAACCGGTGCGAACTCAGAGGTGAGTGATTGAACGGTGTCATTGGGGTCGTTCTGATGCGGCTGCCCGCGGAGGTGGAGGGCGTTCAGCGGGGTAAGAACCGTGATGACTGCTGGTCAAGCCCTTCTGAGGGGAGATGTGGCGGCCCTTTTGCGGGCTGGGGCCGCGGCCGCCCCGCGTCCGCCCTGCGTCCGTCCGGCCCGGCGGGGCGCGGACGAGCGGGAGGGACCGCGTTGCATGTTCATGCAGGAGCGTGCATACTTGTGCTCATGTCCAAAGTGCTGACCTCCCTGCCCGTCGGTGAGCGCGTCGGGATCGCCTTCTCCGGTGGCCTCGACACTTCGGTGGCGGTCGCGTGGATGCGCGACAAGGGCGCGGTGCCCTGCGCCTACACCGCCGACATCGGGCAGTACGACGAGCCCGACATCGCCTCCGTGCCCGGCCGCGCGGCCAAGTACGGGGCGGAGGTCGCGCGCCTGGTCGACTGCCGGGCCGCCCTCGTGGAGGAGGGGCTCGCCGCCCTGGCGTGTGGCGCGTTCCACATCCGGTCCGGCGGCCGCAGCTACTTCAACACCACGCCGCTCGGACGCGCCGTGACGGGGACGCTCCTCGTCCGCGCCATGCTGGAGGACGACGTCCAGATCTGGGGCGACGGCTCGACGTTCAAGGGCAACGACATCGAGCGGTTCTACCGCTACGGGCTGCTGGCCAACCCGTCCCTGCTGGTCTACAAGCCCTGGCTCGACGCCGACTTCGTCACCGAGCTCGGCGGCCGTACGGAGATGTCGCAGTGGCTGCTGGCCCGCGGCCTGCCCTACCGGGACAGCACGGAGAAGGCCTACTCCACCGACGCCAACATCTGGGGCGCGACCCACGAGGCCAAGGCGCTGGAGCACCTCGACGCCGGCATCGAGACCGTCGAGCCGATCATGGGCGTGCGGTTCTGGGACCCCGCCGTGGAGATCGCCGCCGAGGACGTCACGATCGGCTTCGAGCAGGGCCGCCCGGTGACGATCAACGGCAAGGAGTTCGGGTCCGCCGTCGACCTGGTGCTGGAGGCCAACGCCATCGGCGGGCGGCACGGCCTCGGGATGTCCGACCAGATCGAGAACCGCGTCATCGAGGCCAAGAGCCGCGGCATCTACGAGGCGCCCGGCATGGCGCTGCTGCACGCGGCCTACGAGCGGCTCGTCAACGCGATCCACAACGAGGACACCCTCGCCACCTACCACAGCGAGGGCCGGCGGCTCGGCCGGCTCATGTACGAGGGACGCTGGCTGGACCCGCAGGCGCTGATGCTGCGCGAGTCGCTGCAGCGCTGGGTCGGGACGGCCGTCACCGGCGAGGTGACCCTGCGGCTGCGGCGCGGCGAGGACTACTCCGTCCTCGACACCTCCGGCCCCGCGTTCAGCTACCACCCCGACAAGCTGTCCATGGAGCGCACCGAGGACTCCGCCTTCGGCCCCGTGGACCGGATCGGCCAGCTGACCATGCGCAACCTCGACATCGCCGACTCGCGCGCCAAGCTGGAGCAGTACGCCGGGCTCGGCATGGTCGGCAGCTCGCACCCGGCTCTGATCGGCGCCGCGCAGGCGGCCTCGACCGGGCTGATCGGCGCGATGCCGGCGGGCGGCGCCGAGGCGATCGCCTCCCGCGGCAAGGACTCCCGGGACGCCGAGGTCCTCGACCGCGCCGCCATGGAGTTCGGCACCGACTGACCAGGGCCGGGGCCGGGCCGCCGCAGAGGGGCTAGGGGGCCTCCTCCTCCACGGGAGGAAGCGGGGTCTCCTTCTCCGGCGGCCCGACGAAGCCGTGCAGTGCCGCGGCCACCACGGCCCCCACCAGCGGCGCGACGATGAACAGCCACACCTGCGACAGGGCGGTCCCGCCGAGGACGAGGGCCGGGCCGAGGCTGCGGGCCGGGTTGACCGAGGTCCCCGTGATCGGGATGCCGATGAGGTGCACGGTCGTGAGGGCGAGGCCGATGCCGACCCCGGCGACCGACGGGATGGCCGCCGTGCTCGTCATGGAGAGCACGATGAAGACGAACAGGGCGGTCAGGACGACCTCGGTGAGGAACGCGCCGCCCATGTCGATGCGGATGAGGCTGGCGTCGCCCCACCCGTCCGCGCCGAGACCGGTCACGGAGCGGGCGTAGAGCGGCGAGCCGGAGAAGGTCGCCCACAGCAGGAGCGCGCCCAGGATGCCGCCGGCGAACTGGGCGGCCCAGTAGCCGACCGCGTCGAGCGGCGGGATCCGGCGGGCGAGCAGCACGCCCAGCGTGACGGCCGGGTTGACGTGGCAGCCCGAGATGGGTCCGATCGCGTAGACCAGCGCGAGGAGCACCAGGCCGAAGGCCAGCGCCGTCGCGACGACGCCCGCCGAGAGGCTGCGCCCGGCGACGCCGAAGCCGAACGACAGGGTGGCCACGCCCACCGCGAAGTAGACCAAGAGCAGCGTGCCCACGAGCTCCGCCGCGATCCTCCTGAACACGTGCTCCCCTTCCCCCCGAGGCGCTGATGACCTCGGCGTACCCCCGGGGGCCGGGAAGATCGTCTCGGTGTGATCGCCGTGACCCGGAAATGGGGGTGGCTTGGGGAGCCGGTCAGGCGTGCTGGGCCAGGCTGGTCCAGCTCTCGTCCCAGAGGGCGCAGCGGCGGCGGTCGCAGCGGCGGCGGACGAGGAGGTAGCCGGCCAGCAGGGGGACGCCCACGGCGACGGCGGCCGTGACCGCGGCCACGGCGGTGGTGGCCAGGGTGGCGGCGCGGGTCTGGGGGTGCTGGATCGGGTTGCCCGCCGTGTCCACCCAGATGCGCCGCTCCATGCCCGGCCTGACGGACTTGTCGGTCGGGACGACGGTCGTCCGCGTCCGGCCGTCGCGGGACGTCCAGGCCAGCTCGGCGTAGGTGTGCCGCACGCCGGCGCCGCCCTGCGAGTCGGTGTGGACGACCTGCGCCGTGACGCGGTGGACGTTGCGGTGCTCGGCCCGCACGCCGCTGCGGTAGGCGTCGACGGCAAGGAGCGCGGACGCGGGCGGGGCGAGCACCGTGAACAGCACCGCGGCCGCGACGCCGACCGCCCACTGGCGGCGGTCGACGGCGCGTCGCAGATCGTTGCGGTCGAAGCCGAACCGGCGGCGGACCCGTCCTAGCCTTCTCATCGCCTCCTCCTTCGTCCGTGACAGTAATCGCTCTGGGAAGCGGTCGGGCACGCGCCTCTTCTGGTGCGCCCGCATAGCGCGCAAACTGACAGGAGGAGGGCATGCACATGACGGGCGTGGAGAGCGGCGAGCAGGCGCACGTCCTGTTCGGGTACGACGGGACGGCGGAGGACGACACGGCGCTGAGCTGGGCGATCGAGGAGGCCCGGCTGCGCGGCCTCGATCTGGTGATGTGCCACTGCTGGCACTGGCCCTACCCGGAGGGGCACGAGGACCCGCACGGCGAGACGGTCATGAGGCGGGCGGGATGGAACCTGCTGGAGCGCGGCAGGCGGCGCGCCCGCGAACTGGGGGCGCCCGGCGCGGTGCGCGGCCGCCTGGTCCGCGGCCCCGCCCGTGACGCCCTGCTGAGCGAGTCCCGCGAGGCTGAGCTGGTGGTGGTCGGGGCCCCCGAGCGGCTGGCCGAGGGCGCGGGGGTGCTGGAACTCGCGGCCGGCGCCACCCGCCCGGTGGTCGTCGTGAAGGACGGGCTGGGCCCCCGCCGGGTCGTGGCGGGCGCCGACGGGACGACGTGGTGCGACCCGGCGCTCGGCTTCGCCGCCGCCGAGGCGGCGCTGCGCCGGTGGGAGCTGCGCGTGGTGTACGCCTGCTGGGAGCCCGCCGCGGTCGACGCGGACGAGCTGGCGCTGTTCCACGACAGGGAACTGCTGGAGAAGACGCGCGCCGCCGAGCTGGAGGCGGCCGTGGCGCCATGGCGCGAGCGGTATCCGCGGCTCGACATCCGGGTCTCGCTGCTCCTGGAGCGCCCCATGGAGGCGCTGTTCCACGCCGCGGACGACGCCGGGCTTCTGGTGCTGGGCGACCGGGGCGCCGGGATCGCCCCCCTGGGCTCGACCAGCACGGCGGTGCTCCGGCATGCCCGCCGCGCCGTCGCGATCGTCCCCGCCCGCCCGGACTGAGCGCCGGTCAGGAGTCCCCGGCCCAGGCCTCGGTCGCGTGCAGGGCGGGGTCGGCCGGCAGGTCGGGGTCGAGGATCAGCTGGAGCATCAGGCCGTCCAGCACCGCGGTGAAGAGCATGGCGGTCCCCTCGCGGCGCTCGGCCGGCCACCCGGGGCGCAGGTGCTCCAGCCGCGCGGCGACGCGGGCCCGCGCGTCCCTCGACCAGTCCCGCCGCTCGGCGCCCATCCGCGGGTCGCGCAGCGCCCGGACCAGCAGTTCGGCGGCGAGCCTGAGGTTGCGCTCCCCGGCGAGCACGTCCAGGACGCGCTCGCGCAGCGCCCGCAGCGCGGCCGCGGTGTCCGGCGCGGTCACCAGCGCGTCCACCAGCGGGTCGACGATCGTCTCGCTGGCCCGCTGCGCGACGGCCACGTGCAGCCCCGGCAGCCCGTTGAAGTAGTGGTGGAGCAGCCCCGGCCGGATCCGGGCCCGGTCCGCGACGGCCCGGGCCGTGAGCGCGGCCCAGCCGCCCTCGGCGAGCAGGTCGAGACCGATCCCCACGAGCTGCTCCCGGCGTGCCAGTCCGCGGGGCGTCGACGCGCGGGGCTCCTCGTGGGTCATCACGCCACGCTATCCCAACGCTTGCACCGTGCAACCGATCGAGATCACCGCGGGCGCCCGATTCCCGGGGCGCGGACGGGGTAGGGCCGCCGCATGATCGATGCGGTGCTCTTCGACGTCGACGGCACGCTGGTCGACACCAACTACCTGCACGCGGCCACCTGGTGGCAGGCGTTCCTCCAGCACGGGCACACCGTCCCCATGGCGGACGTGCACCGGGCGGTCGGCATGGGCTCGGACAAGCTGCTCGACCACCTGCTCCCGGACGACCGGGACCGGGACGCCGACGACGGGATCCGCACCGCGCACACGGCCCTGTACGCCCAGTACTGGTCGCGGCTCCAGGCCTTCGACGGCGCCGCCGACCTGCTGCGGGCGTGCTCCGGGCGCGGGAGCCGCGTCGTGCTCGCCAGCTCGGCCGCCGCGCCCGAGCTGAAGGCGCTGCGCGCGGCGCTGGACGCCGACGACGCCATCGACGAGGCCACCTCCGGCTCTGAGGTGGAGGCGACCAAGCCGGCGCCGGACCTCGTCGAGCTCGCGCTGGAACGCGCGGCGGTGCCCGCCGCCCGGGCCGTGTTCGTCGGCGACACCCGCTGGGACGTCGAGGCCGCCCGGCGCGCGGGAATGCCGTGCGTGTGCGTGCTCACCGGCGGCTGGAGCCGCGCCGAGCTGGAGGAGGCGGGCGCGGCGGCCGTCTACGACGACCCCCGCGCCCTCCTGGACGACCTGGACCGCAGCCCGCTCGCGCTATGAGGCGCGGTCGCGCTCGGCGGCGAGCTGGAGCGCCACGTCGATGATCATGTCCTCCTGGCCGCCCACGTAGCCGGCCTCGCCGACCTTCTGCAGGATCTCGTGCGCCGGGACGCCGTAGCGCTCGGCGGCCCGCTCTGCGTGCAGCAGGAAGCTGGAGTACACGCCCGCGTACCCCTGCGTGATCGCGCCGCGGTCGGCGAACGGCAGCCGGTGCAGGAACGGCTTCACCACGTCGTCGGCCGCCGCCAGCGCGCCCTGCACGTCGACGCCCGTCGGGACGCCGAGCCGCTCGAACGTCGCGACCAGCACCTCGGTGGGGGAGTTGCCCGCCCCCGCGCCGAGCGCGCACAGCGCGCCGTCGATCTGCCGGGCGCCGTTCTGCTGCGCCAGGACGGAGTTGGCGACGCCGAGGGACAGGTTCTGGTGGCCGTGGAAGCCGACCTGCGCCTCGTGCCCGATCTCCTTGACCAGCGCGCTGATCCGCTCCTGCGCCTCGCCGAGGACCAGGGCGCCGGCGGAGTCGACGACGTAGACGCACTGCGCGCCGCCGTCCACCATGATCCGGGCCTGCCGCGCCAGCTCGTCCGGGCCGACCCGGTGCGAGAGCATGAGGAACCCGACGGTCTCCATGCCGAGGTCGCGGGCGGCGGCGAAGTGCTGCAGCGACACGTCCGCCTCGGTGCAGTGCGTGGCGACCCGGGCGACGGACGCGCCCGCGTCGTGCGCCATCTTCAGGTCGTGGACCGTGCCGAGGCCCGGCAGCAGCAGGACGGCGATCTTGGCCCGGGTCGCCTCGTCCACGGCGGCGGCGACGAGCTTGACGTCGTCCTCCAGCGAGAAGCCGTAGTTGAAGGACGACCCGCCGAGGCCGTCGCCGTGGGTGACCTCGATGACCTCGACCCCGGCGGCGTCCAGGGCGTGCACGACGCCGCGCACCTGCTCCTCGGTGAAGCGGTGCGCCATCGCGTGGCTGCCGTCCCGCAGCGTGGAGTCGGTGATCCGGATCTTCTCGTTGACGTCGCTCATACCTGTTCCCTGTGGGGGGCGACCCCCCACACCCCCCGGTTCGCTTCGCTCATTTCGAGGCCTTCCCGCGCGCGAGCTGCTCGCCGACCCTGGCGGCGGCCGCGGTCATGATGTCGAGGTTGCCGGCCCACGGCGGCAGGTAGTCGCCGTTGCCGCGGACCTCCAGGAACACCGCGACGCGGGCCATCCCGTTCCAGATCTCGCGGGGCTCGTCGAACTGCGGCTCGACCCGCAGCGTGTAGCCGGGGACGTAGGCGGCGACCTCCGCCACCATCTTCTCGATCGACTCCGCGATCGCCGTGGTGTCGGCGTCGGACGGGATCGCGCAGAACACCGTGTCCCGCATGATCATCGGCGGGTCCACCGGGTTGAGGATGATGATCGCCTTGCCCCGCCCGGCGCCGCCGACCTGCTCGATCGCGCGGGCCGTGGTCTCGGTGAACTCGTCGATGTTCGCGCGGGTGCCGGGACCCGCCGAGCGGGACGCGATCGACGCGACGATCTCGGCGTAGGGCACCGGCACCACCGAGGACACCGCGTGCACGATCGGGATCGTCGCCTGCCCGCCGCAGGTGATCATGTTGAGGTTGGGGGCGTCCGACAGGGAGCCCAGGTTCACCGGCGGGCACACCAGGGGGCCCGCCGCGGCCGGCGTCAGGTCGATCGCCGTGATCCCCGCCTCCTCGTAGCGGGGCGCGTTGGCCAGGTGCGCCTTCGCCGACGTCGCCTCGAACACCAGGTCGGGCAGCGTGGGCTGCTTCAGCAGCCAGTCCACGCCCTCCGCCGACGCCTCGACGCCCATCCTGCGGGCGCGCTCCAGGCCGTCGGACTCCGGCACCACGCCGACCATCGAGTGGACGTCGATCAGCTCGCTGCGCTGGAGCTTGACCAGCAGGTCGGTGCCGATGTTGCCCGGCCCGACGATCGCCGCCGTCAACGTGCTCATGCCCGCTCCTCCTTTCCGAAACGAGCGGTAACGGAACCGATCCCGGCGAACGTCGCCGTGAGCGTCTCCCCGGGCGCGACCGGCACGGCCGCGGTGATCGAGCCGGGCAGCACCACGTGCCCGGCCTCCAGGCTCACGCCGCGCTCGCCGAGGACGTTGGCCAGCCAGACCAGCGCGTTGATCGGCGATCCGAGGACCGCGCCGCCCGCGCCGGTGTCGATCAGGTCGCCGTCGCGGCGCAGCAGGCAGCCCATCAGCGACAGGTCCTGGTCGTCCAGCCGGACCGGGCGGGCGCCGAGCACGACGCCGCCGCTGGAGGCGTTGTCCGCGATCGTGTCCGGAAGGGTGATCTTCCAGTCCGCGATGCGGGAGTCGATCACCTCGAGGGCGGGCAGCACGTACTCGACGGCCGCGACGGCGTCCGCCGCCGTGGCGCCCGGACCGGCCAGGGGACGGCCCAGCACGAACGCGATCTCCGGCTCGATCCGGGGCTGCAGGAACCGGCCGGTGTCGATCGGTGCGCTCTCCGGCAGGAACATCGTGTCCAGCAGCACGCCGAAGTCCGGCTGGTCGACGCCCATCTGGCGCTGCATCGCGGCCGAGGTCAGGCCGACCTTGTGGCCCTTGATCCGCGCACCGGCGGCCGTCCACGCCTTGACCTGGGCGAGCTGGACCGCGTAGGCGTCGGCCACCGACATGGTCGGATGGTCCTTCGTCAGCGGCGAGATGGGAGTGCCGGTGGCGTACGCGTCGAGCAGCGCGGCCGCGGCCTTCTCCACGGAACCCGGGTCCATGGGGCCGTCCTTTCGTTCGTGGGCAGGCCGAGCCTCTCCCGCCGCGACCCCCGCGGGCAACGCCGCCGTCCCGCGTGGTGGGACACTTCTTCCATGGAGTCCGTCCCGTCCGAGGAGAGCTTCCTGCGCCGCGTCG
Organism: Actinomadura sp. NPDC049753; assembly: GCF_040674655.1. Lineage (NCBI taxonomy): Bacteria > Bacillati > Actinomycetota > Actinomycetes > Streptosporangiales > Thermomonosporaceae > Actinomadura > Actinomadura sp. NPDC049753. The sequence continues at coordinate 16,536 of NZ_JBFARL010000084.1, forward strand.
TCGCGGTGCTGTCGGCGTTCCGCCCGGAGGACGACGGCCTGGGCCCGGCCGAGCTGGCCCGCCGCAGCGGCCTGCCGAAGTCGACCGCGCACCGCATCGCCCTCGACCTGGTGGACGCCGGGCTGCTGGAGCGCCGGGGCCCGCGGGTCCGGCTCGGGCTGCGGCTGTTCGAGATCGGGCAGCGGGTGCCGCGCCAGCGGGTGCTGCGGGACGCCGCCGTCCCGTACATGTCGGACCTGCGGGAGGCGACACGGCAGACCGTCCACCTCGCAGTGCTGGAGGGCGGCGAGGTCGTCTACGTGGAGATCCTCGGCTCCTCCGGCGGGCCGCGGCTGCCGTCCCAGGTGGGCGGGCGGCTGCCCGCGCACGTGACCGGGGTGGGCAAGGCGATCCTCGCCTTCTCCCCGCCGGAGGTGGTCAAGGGCGTGCTGGAGTCGGAGCTGGTCAGGGTCGGCGAGCGCAGCGTGACCGCGCCGGGGCTGCTCGCCCGCGAGCTGGAGACGATCAGGCGCGATGGCGTCGCCTACGACCGGGAGGAGTCCGGGCGCGGGATCGTCTGCGCCGCCAGCCCCGTCCTCGGCCCGGACGGCCTGGTCCTCGGCGCGCTGTCGGTGTCGGGCTGGGCGACCCGGATGCGGCTCGCCGCGGTCGCCCCTGCCGTCCACACCGCCGCGCTCACCCTCTCGCGCACGCTGGGCGGTTAGCCGCGCCGGGCGGTCATCGCCCCGGCAGGCGGCGGGCCAGGAGCTGGGCCAGGTGCTCGCCGTCGCGGTGCGCGAGCTCGCGCAGCTGCGTGCGGCAGCTGAACCCGTCGGCCAGGACCACGGCGTCCTCCCCGGCCGCGCGGACCGCCGGGAGCAGCCGGTGCTCGGCGACGGCGACCGACACCTCGTGGTGGCCCTTCTCGACGCCGAAGTTGCCGGCCAGGCCGCAGCAGTCGCCGAGCCGCTCGACGCCCGCGCCCGCCTTCCGCAGAAGCTCGGCGTCCTTCGCCCAGCCCATGACGGCGTGGTGGTGGCAGTGCGGCTGCGCGACCCCGGTCACGCCGGACAGGTCGGGCGGCGTCCAGTCCGGTGTCTCGGCGAGCAGCTCGGCCAGGGTGCGGGTCGCGGCGGCGACCTCGCGGGCGGCGGCCGCGTCCACGCCCCTCAGCAGCTCCTCGGCGTCGGACCGCAGCACGCCGGTGCAGGACGGCTCCATCCCGACGACCCTGGCGCCGCGCCGGACGTGGGGGAGCAGCGCGCGGACGGCGCGGCGCGCCTGCGCCCGCGCCCCGTCCAGCTGCCCGGTGGAGATCCATGTGATCCCGCAGCACACGGGGCGCTCGGTCACCGTGACGCGGTAGCCGGCGTGCTCCAGCACCCGCACGGTCGCCCGGCCCACCTCGGGGGAGAACGCGTCGGTGAAGCTGTCCACGAACAGCACGACGTCGCCGTTGCGGCCCTCCGGGCTGCGGTGGGAGGCGAACCAGCGCCGGAACGTCACGGGCGCGAGCGCGGGGAGCGTGCGCCGCCGGTCGATGCCCGCTCCCCAGGCCAGCAGCGGCTTCAGCGCGCGCGACCGCATCGCCGCGTTGACCGCCCTGATCGCCGCGGGGGCCCTGGCGGCGAGCCGGGTCCAGCGCGGGAGCCGGCCGAGCGCGTAGTGGGAGCGCGGCCGGATCCGCCCCCGGTACCGCTGGTGCAGCGCCTCCGCCTTGTAGGAGGCCATGTCGACGCCGGTCGGGCAGTCGGACGCGCAGCCCTTGCAGGCCAGGCAGAGGTCGAGGACGTCGTGCAGGGCCTTGGACCTCCAGCCGTCCGGGCCGAGTCTGCCGCTGACGACCTCCTGGAGGACCCGGGCCCGTCCGCGCGTGGAGTCCTTCTCCTCCCGGGTCGCCAGGTAGGACGGGCACATCACGCCGCCCGGCCCGGTGTTGTCGGCGCGGCACTTGCCCACGCCGGTGCAGCGGTGCACGGCCCGGGACAGGTCGCCGCGGTCGTCCCGGTAGGCGAGACCGAGCCCTCGGTTCAGCGGCACCGTCTGCACGGCGCGCAGGTCGGCGTCCACGGCCGCCGGGCGGACGACGATGCCGGGGTTGAGCACGTCGTCCGGATCGAAGACGTCCTTGACGGCCGAGCACAGCGCCAGCGCCTCGGGCGAGTACATGTGCGGCAGCAGCTCGCTGCGGGCCCGGCCGTCGCCGTGCTCGCCGGACATGGTGCCGCCGTGCCGGGCCGCCAGCGCGGCCGCGTCGTTCAGGAAGTCGCGGAAGACGCGCGTCCCGCCGGTCCGCCCGAACGGGAAGTCGATCCGGACGTGGATGCACCCGTCGCCGAAGTGCCCGTACGGCACGCCGAACAGGTCGTAACCGGCCAGCAGCGTCTCGAACTCTCGCAGGTACGCGCCGAGCCGCTCGGGCGGGACGGCCGCGTCCTCCCATCCGGCGTGCGCCTGCTCGCCGCCGGGCGTGCGGGCGACGAGCCCGGACCCGTCCTCGCGGATCCGCCACAGCGCGTCGGCCAGCGCCATGTCCTCCACGAGCGCCGAGTCGGCGCAGCCGGACGCGGCGACGACCCCGCGCGCCGCGGAACGCAGCGCCCCGGGCTCGGATCCGGCCAGCTCCACCAGCAGCCATCCCGACCCGGACGGCAGCGGCGGCACCGCGCCGGCGCCGCGCCTCTCCCGCACGACGTTCACGATCCGCGAGTCCAGGCCCTCGCACGCGACCGGGCCGTGCGGGAGGATCGCCGGGACGGCGTCGGCGGCCTCGGCCATCGACCCGTACCCGAGCACCACGAGCGCCCGGTGCGCGGGCTCGCGGACCATCCGCACCCGTGCCGCGAGCGTCAGCGCGAGCGTCCCCTCGCTCCCCACCAGCGCGCGGGCGACGTCGAAGCCCTTCTCCGGCAGGAGGTGCTCCAGCGAGTAGCCGGAGACCTGCCGGCCGAACCTCCCGAACTCGGTCCGCACGAGGGCCAGGTTGTCGCCGACCAGCCCCCGCAGCCGCTCCAGCAGGACGCCGCCGGTCCGCGCCCCCGGCACGTCGCCGACCCGCAGCCGCTCCCCGGACCCGGTGACGACGTCGAGGCCGAGCACGTTGTCGCTCGTGCGCCCGTAGCCGAGCGCCCGCGACCCGCACGCGTTGTTGCCGATCATCCCGCCGAGCGTGGCCCGCGTCCGGGTGGACGGATCGGGCCCGAACCGCAGCCCGTGCTCGGCGGCCCTCCGGTGCAGGCGCTCCTGCACGATGCCGGGCTCCACCAGCGCCGTCCCCGCCTCCGGGTCGATCTCCAGCACCCGGTTCAGGTGCCGGCTCACGTCCGCGACGACCCCGGGCCCGACCGCGTTGCCCGCGATGGACGTCCCGGCGCCGCGCATCGTGAGCGGCACCCCGGCGTCCCGGCACACGGCGAGGACGGCGGGCAGCTCGTCCGCCTCACGGGGCGTCACCACGACCCGCGGCGGCACCCGGTACAGGGAGGCGTCCGAGGAGTACAGGGACCGCGCGAGCGCCGAGTCGTCCACCCCGCTGACCCCGGCCGCCCGCAGCGCCTCCACCAGCTCGCCGTGCTCACGATGGTCGGTCACGGTGACCACGGTAGGTCATGGTGCGGGCGCCCGCCGCCGGGCGCCCCGCGTCCCCGCGGGGGCCTTTGTCGGGACCAAGGTCCCTACCGGGCGTCACCGGGCTCCACGAGGGTGGTGCGGCGGAAACCGATCATGGTTATCCGCGGGACGCGGCGGGAAGGCCCACCGAAATCGGGCTGACGGAGGCAAGGGTGCGGTGACTGGGACACGTCGGGCGGAGGACGAGGCCCCCGCAGACGCCGGGGCGGTCGGCGGGCGGCCGATGGTCATGCTGGCGGTCGCCACGATCGGGTTCGCGGTGAACTTCTGGGCGTGGGCGCTGCTGAGCCCCTTGGGCCCGCGGTTCAAGGACTCGCTGGAGCTGTCGTCGTTCGAGCAGTCCCTGCTCGTGGCCGTGCCCGTGGTCGTCGGCTCGGTGGGACGCATCCCCGTCGGCGCGCTGACCGACCGGTTCGGCGGCCGGGTGATGTTCCCCGCGGTGTCCCTGTTCACCATCGTGCCCGTCCTCTACCTGGGCCTGGCCGGGCACTCCTCGCTGGCGTCGCTGCTCGTGGGCGGGTTCTTCCTCGGCATCGCCGGCACGACCTTCGCGGTCGGGGTCCCCTTCGTCAACGCATGGTTCCCGCCCCGGCGGCGCGGGCTCGCGGTCGGGATCTTCGGCGCCGGGATGGGCGGCACCGCGATCAGCGCGCTGACGACCGTCAAGGAGGTCGACAGGTACGGGATGGAGTTCCCGTTCGTGGTGCTGGCCGTGCTGCTCGCCGTGTACGCGGCGGCCGCGTGGCTCGTCCTGCGGGAGGCCCCCGGGCGGACGGCGCCGACCGAACCGCTCGCGAAACGGCTCGCCGCGACGGCCCGGATGGGCGTGACGTGGCAGATGTCGGCGCTCTACGCGGTGGCCTTCGGCGGCTACGTCGCGTTCTCGGTCTACCTGCCCACGTATCTGAAGACGCAGTACGGGCTGTCGCAGTCGGACGCCGCGAACCGGATGGCGGGATTCGTCCTGCTGGCCGTCGTGATGCGCCCGCTCGGCGGATGGCTGTCGGACCGGGTCGGCGCCACCCGGGTGATGACGGTGGCCCTGGCGGTGACGGTGGCCGGCGCGGCGGCGCAGGCGTTCGCGCCGCCGCTGATGCCGCTCGGGACGATCGCGTTCCTCGCCATGGCCGCCGCGCTCGGCGCCGGCAGCGGCGCGACGTTCGCTCTGGTCGCGCAGCTCACCCCGGTGAGCAAGGTCGGCGCGGTCACCGGCGTCGTCGGCGCCGCGGGCGGCCTCGGCGGGTTCGTCCCCCCGCTGGTGATGGGCTTCGTCTACGGAAGCTACGGCTCGTACGCCGCAGGACTCGTGGCGCTCGCACTCGTGGCCGCGGCAGCGGCGGTGTTCACCGCCACGGTCGTCCGGCGCGCCGTGCTGAGCCGCCAAGCCGCATAGGGAAGGGAAGCGGACTTGAGCTCGACCGATGGCCGGCCAGGACTGGACGGCCCGCTGGAAGACGCACTGGTGAGCACGCGGAGGTACTTCACCCGCGCCCGGGTCTCGCCCGATCTGCGGACCATGACCAAGAAGGGCGGGCGGCAGGCGGACGCGTTCTACCGGGACCGCTGGTCGCACGACAAGGTCGTGCGCTCCACGCACGGAGTGAACTGCACCGGGTCGTGCTCCTGGAAGGTGTACGTCAAGGACGGCATCATCACCTGGGAGGCGCAGCAGACGGACTACCCGTCGGTGGGCGCGGACCGTCCCGAGTACGAACCGCGCGGCTGCCCCCGGGGCGCGTCGTTCTCCTGGTACACCTACTCGCCGACCCGCGTCCGGTACCCGTACGTGCGCGGCGTCCTGCTGGAGATGTACCGGGAGGCCAAGGCCCGCACGGGCGACCCGGTGGCCGCGTGGCGCGACGTCGTCTCCGACCCGGAGAAGGCCCGCGCCTACAAGGGCGCGCGGGGGCGGGGCGGGCTGGTGCGGGCGTCGTGGGACGAGGCGACCGAGATGATCGCCGCCGCGCACGTCCACACGATCGCCGAGTACGGCCCCGACCGGGTCGCCGGTTTCTCCCCGATCCCGGCGATGTCGATGGTCTCGCACGCGTCCGGCGCCCGGTTCGTGTCGCTGGTCGGCGGGACGATGCTGTCGTTCTACGACTGGTACGCCGACCTGCCGGTGGCCTCGCCGCAGGTCTTCGGCGACCAGACCGACGTCCCGGAGTCGGGGGACTGGTGGGACGCCGGCTACCTGATCATGTGGGGGTCGAACCTGCCGGTGACCCGCACCCCGGACGCGCACTGGATGACCGAGGCCCGCTACCGGGGGCAGAAGGTCGTGGCGGTGTCCCCGGACTACGCCGACAACGTCAAGTTCGCCGACGAGTGGCTGGCCGCCCAGCCCGGCACCGACGGCGCCCTGGCCATGGCGATGGGGCACGTCATCCTCAGGGAGTTCTTCGTCGACCGGCGGGTGCCGTACTTCACCGACTACGTCAAGCGCTACAGCGACCTGCCGTTCCTCGTGCGGCTGGAGGAGCGCGACGGCGCCTACGCCCCGGGCAAGTTCCTCACCGCGGCCGACCTGCCGGGCGCCGAGGCCGGGTCCGAGCACGCCGCGTTCAAGACCGTGATCCTGGACGCGAACACCGGGCATCCGCTGGTCCCGAACGGGTCGCTCGGATTCCGGTACGGCGACGCCGGCGTGGGCAAGTGGAACCTGGATCTGGGCGACGCCGACCCGCTGCTGTCGGTCGAGGGCGGCGAGGCGGTCGAGGTGGAGCTGGCCCGGTTCGACGGCATCGACGGCGCGCCGGGAACGCTCCGCCGCGGCGTGCCGGTGCGGAACGTCGGCGGCCATCTGGTCACGACCGTGTTCGACCTGCTGCTCGCCCAGTACGGAGTGGGACGGGACGGGCTGCCCGGGTCGTGGCCGTCGGGGTACGACGACGCGTCGGAGCCGGGCACGCCGGCCTGGCAGGAGACGATCACCGGCGTCCCCGCGCAGGCGGCGGAGCGGATCGGGCGCGAGTTCGCCGCCAACGCCGAGGAGTCCCGCGGCCGGTCGATGATCATCATGGGCGCGGGCACCAACCACTGGTTCCACTCCGACACCATCTACCGGACGTTCCTCGCGCTGACCACGCTGACCGGCGGGCAGGGCGTGAACGGCGGCGGCTGGGCGCACTACGTCGGGCAGGAGAAGTGCCGCCCGGTGACCGGGTGGGCGCAGCTGGCGTTCGGGCTGGACTGGTCCCGCCCGCCCCGCCAGATGATCGGCACCGCCTTCTGGTACCTGCACTCCGACCAGTTCCGCTACGACCGGTTCGACGCGGGCACCCTGTCGGCGGCGACGGGCGGCGGGCAGCTCGCCGGACGGTCCACGGCCGACGTGATCGCGCAGGCGGCCCGGCTGGGCTGGATGCCGTCCTACCCGACCTTCGACCGCAACCCGCTCACCCTCGCCGACGAGGCGGAGGCCGCCGGGAGGCCGGCCGGCGAGCACATCGTGGAGGAGCTGAAGGCCGGCCGGCTGCGGTTCGCCAGCCAGGACCCCGACGCCCCGGAGAACCACCCCCGCGTCCTGACCGTGTGGCGGTCCAACCTGCTGGGCTCGTCGGCCAAGGGCAACGAGTACTTCCTCAAGCACCTGCTCGGCGCCGCCGACGCCGTACGGGCGGAGGAGACGCCCCCGGAGGAGCGCCCGAAGGAGGTCGTCTGGCGGGACGAGGCCCCGGCCGGGAAGCTCGACCTGCTGCTGTCGCTGGACTTCCGGATGACCAGCACCACGGTCTACTCCGACATCGTGCTGCCGGCCGCGACCTGGTACGAGAAGCACGACCTCAACACCACCGACATGCATCCGTTCGTGCACTCCTTCAACCCGGCGATCGCGCCGCCGTGGCAGACCCGGAGCGACTGGCGGGCCTTCCAGGACATCGCCGCCCAGTTCAGCCGGCTCGCCGAGCGGCATCTGGGCGTCCGCAGGGACGTCGTCGCCGTGCCGCTGCTGCACGACACCCCCGACGAGATGGCCACCCCGCACGGACGCGTCGCCGACTGGGCCGAGGGCGAATGCGAGCCCGTCCCCGGCGTGACGATGCCGAAGCTGGTGACGGTGGAGCGCGACTATCCGGCCGTCGCCGCGAAGATGACCGCGCTCGGTCCGCTCGCCGAGCGGCTCGGCGGGACCACCAAGGGCGTCACGTTCGACATGGAAGGCGCGGTCGAGTACCTGAGGCACAAGAACGGCGTGGTGCGGGGAGGCCCGGCGGACGGGCGCCCGTCGCTGCGGCGGGACGTGCACGCCTGCGAGGCGATCCTGGCGATGTCCGGGACCACGAACGGCCAGCTGGCCACCCAGGGCTTCCGGGCGGTGGAGAAGCGCACCGGGCGGCGCCTGGCCGATCTGGCCGCCGAGCACGAGGGCAAGCAGATCACGTTCGCCGACACCCAGGCGCGTCCCGTGCCCGTCATCACCTCCCCGGAATGGTCGGGGTCGGAGGCCGGCGGGCGCCGGTACTCGCCGTTCACGATCAACGTGGAGCGGCTCAAGCCGTGGCACACCCTGACCGGGCGGCAGCACTTCTACCTCGACCACGACTGGATGGCCGAGCTGGGCGAGCAGCTGCCGACGTTCCGGCCGCCGCTCAACATGTCCGCCCTGTTCGGCGAGCCCGAGCTCGGCGAGACCGGCGAGCTCGGGCTGACCGTCCGGTACCTCACCCCGCACAACAAGTGGTCGATCCACTCGGAGTACCAGGACAACCTCTTCATGCTGTCGCTGTCGCGCGGCGGCCCGGTGATCTGGATGAGCGGGGTGGACGCCGCGAAGATCGGCGTGCGCGACAACGACTGGATCGAGGCGGTGAACCGCAACGGCGTCGTCGTCGCCCGGGCGATCGTGTCGCACCGGATGCCGGAGGGCACGGTGTACATGTACCACGCGCAGGACAAGCTGATCGACGTCCCGCGCTCGGAGACCTCCGGCCGCCGCGGCGGCATCCACAACTCGCTGACCCGGCTGCTGATCAAGCCGAGCCATCTCATCGGCGGGTACGCGCAGCTGTCGTTCGCGTTCAACTACCTCGGCCCGACCGGCAACCAGCGCGACGAGGTCACCGTCATCCGCCGCCGCTCCCAGGAGGTGCAGTACTAATGCGCGTCATGGCGCAGATGTCGATGGTGATGAACCTCGACAAGTGCATCGGCTGCCACACCTGCTCGGTCACCTGCAAGCAGGCGTGGACGAACCGCAGCGGTGTCGAGTACGTGTGGTTCAACAACGTCGAGACCCGGCCCGGGCAGGGCTACCCCCGGCGGTACGAGGACCAGGAGCGCTGGCGCGGCGGCTGGACGCTGAACCGGCGCGGCCGGCTCGCCCTCAGGGGCGGCGGCCGGCTCCGCAAACTCCTGACGATCTTCTCCAACCCCAAGCTGCCCGGGATCGACGACTACTACGAGCCCTGGACCTACGACTACGAGACCCTCACCAACGCGCCCCTCCAGGAGCACACGCCGGTCGCGCGGCCGAAGTCGCTCCTGTCGGGCAAGGACATGAAGGTCTCCTGGTCGGCGAACTGGGACGATGACCTCGGCGGTTCGATCGAGCACGGCGACAAGGACGTCCTGCTCAAGGACATCTCCGACAAGGTGAAGATGGAGTTCGACAAGACCTTCATGTTCTACCTGCCGCGGATCTGCGAGCACTGCCTCAACCCCAGCTGCGCGGCGTCCTGCCCGTCCGGCGCGATCTACAAGCGCTCCGAGGACGGCATCGTGCTGGTCGACCAGGACCGCTGCCGCGGCTGGCGGATGTGCGTGTCGGGCTGCCCGTACAAGAAGGTGTACTTCAACCACCGCACCGGCAAGGCCGAGAAGTGCACGTTCTGCTTCCCGCGCGTCGAGGTCGGCATCCCCACCGTCTGCTCCGAGACGTGCGTCGGGCGGCTGCGCTACATCGGCCTGGTGCTCTACGACGCCGACAAGGTGCTGGAGGCCGCCTCCGTCCCGGACGACACCGACCTCTACGAGGCGCAGCGGCAGGTGTTCCTCGACCCGCACGACCCGGCGGTCATCGCCGCGGCGGAGCGGGAGGGGATCCCGGCCGACTGGATTGAGGCCGCGCAGCGCTCCCCGATCCACGCCCTGATCAACACCTACAGGGTCGCGCTGCCGCTGCACCCGGAGTACCGGACGATGCCGATGGTCTGGTACATCCCGCCGCTGTCGCCGGTCGTGGACGTGGTCCGCGACACCGGCCACGACGCCGAGGACCGGGGCAACCTGTTCGCCGCGATCGACGCGCTGCGCATCCCGGTCGAGTACCTCGCCGAACTGTTCACCGCCGGGGACACCGCACCGGTGGACGCCGTGCTGCGGCGGCTGGCCGCGATGCGGTCCTACATGCGCGACATCAACCTCGGCCGAGAGCCCGACGAGACGATCCCCCAGGGGGTCGGGATGTCGGGGGAGGCGATGTACGACATGTACCGGCTGCTGGCGCTGGCCAAGTACGACGAGCGCTACGTGATCCCGCCCGCGCACGCCGAGCAGGCCCACGGCCTGGAGGAGCTGGCGACCGAGTGCGCGCTCGACTACGAGGGCGGACCGGGCATGGGCGGAGCAGGCCTGGGGGGCGGCTCCGGGCCGTTCGGCGAGGCGTCGGGCGGGGCCAGCCCCATCGCGGTGGAGAACTTCCACATGCTCAAGGAGCGGCAGACCTCCGACAACCCGGTCGACCCGGCCGACAAGCACAAGCGCGTCAACCTGCTCAACTGGGACGGCAAGGGCACCCCCGCCGGACTGTTCCCCGCCCGCGAGGACGAGGGCCCGGGACCGCACGGCACCAACCCGCCCGCGGACTCGGGCGACGCCGAAACGGAGCCCAAGCCGTGAAGATCAAAACCGCGCGCAAGGCCGGCCTCACCGACACCGAGCTGGCCACGGCCTGGCAGGTCGCCTCGCTGCTGCTCGGCTACCCCGACGAGGAGCTGCTCGGGCGGCGGCCGCTGCTGCGCCGGGCCGCGGCGAGCCTGCCCCCGCCCGTCGCGGATCCGCTGGGCCGCGTCCTCGACCATCTGGACGCGACCCCGCCGCGTGAGCTGGCGGCCGACTACGTCGCCACGTTCGACCACCGCAAACGCTGCTGCCTGTACCTCACGTACTACGCCTACGGGGACACCCGCAAGCGCGGCATGGCCCTGGTGCGGTTCAAGCAGGCGTACCAGGCGGCCGGGCTCGACCTGGACGAAGGGGAACTGCCCGACCACCTGGCCGTCGTGCTGGAGTTCGCCGCCACCGGCGACCTCGCGCAGGGACGCCGGCTGCTCCTGGAGCACCGCGCCGGCCTGGAACTCCTGCGCCTGTCCCTCACCGAGGCAGGGTCGCCGTGGCAGGCCGTCCTGGACGCCGTGACGGCCACGCTGCCGCCGCTGACCGGCCGGGGCGAGGAGGCGGTCGCCCGGCTCATCGCCGAAGGCCCGCCCGAAGAGGAGGTGGGCCTCGCCCCCTACGGCGCCGACGCGACCGCCATGGGGCCCGTCTTCCTGCCCGATCCCGCCATTGGAGGCCGCTCGTGACCAGTGACCTGCCCGTTCTCGCCGCTGAGAACGGCGGCGATCCCGGCGTCGCCGGCATCCTCCTGTGGGTCGCCCTGCCTTATGTCGCGGTGGCGGTGTTCGTCCTCGGGCACATCTGGCGCTACCGCTACGACAAGTTCGGCTGGACGACCCGCTCGTCCCAGCTCTACGAACGGAGGCTGCTGCGCATCGGCAGCCCGCTGTTCCACTTCGGCATCCTCGTCGTGGCGCTCGGCCACGTCGGCGGGCTGCTGATCCCCGACACCTGGACGCGAGCCGCCGGCGTGACCGAGGGCATGTACCACGTCGTCGCCGTGGTGCTCGGCACCATCGCCGGCGTCTGCACCCTGGCCGGACTGGCGATCCTGATCTACCGGCGCCGCACGGTCGGACCGGTGTTCTCCGCCACCACCCGCAACGACAAGCTCATGTACGCCGTCCTGGCGCTGACCATCGTCCTCGGCCTGTCCGCGACCGTCGTCGCGAACATCGTCGGCGGCGGCTACGACTACCGGGAGACGGTCTCCCCCTGGTTCCGGTCGATCTTCTACCTGCGGCCCGACCCCGACCTGATGACCGGTGTGCCGGTCCTGTTCCAGCTCCATGCGGTCAGCGCGCTCGTCCTGTTCGGCATCTGGCCCTTCACCCGGCTGGTGCACATGCTCACCGCCCCGATCGGCTACCTGACCCGCCCCTACATCGTCTACCGCAGCCGCGACGAGGAGCTCGGCATGCACCGTCCCCGCCGGGGATGGGAGCGGGCCACCTGAGAACCCCCGGGGTGCCGCCGGACGCCGCCGGGGCGGGCGGTAACGTCCGGGGGCGACCCGTCCCACCACCCGCCCGGTACGTCCTCGGAGGCCCCTCGTGCTCGCCGTCACCACCGCCGACGTGCGGATCTTCCTGCATGTGCTCGCCGCGACGATCTGGGTCGGCGGGCAGATCACCCTCGGCGCGCTCGTGCCCGCCCTGCGCGGCTACGAGGGCGTCACCAAGGCCGCCGCCCGCCGGTTCAACGCGATCGCCTGGCCCGCGTTCGCCGTCCTCGTGCTCACCGGAGGCTGGAACATCGCCGCGGGCGACCTCGGCGGCCCCGCCCAGCGCACCCTGGAGGTGAAGCTGGTGTTCGTCCTGCTGTCCGGCGTGGCCGCTTTCCTGCACGCCCGCGCCAAGTCCAAGGCCGGGCTCGCCGTCTGGGGCGCGCTCGGGGCCCTGGGCGCGCTCCTCGCGCTGTTCTTCGGCGTCCAGCTCGGCTGACGCCCGCCGTCCGCCGCCCCCGGCCCGCCGCCGCTGCGCGTTGTGCCGGGAAGCTGGTAGATCGTCTAGGTTTGTCCCATGAGCGATTCCGTGGCGGTGGGGCTGGTCGGGGCGGGACCCTGGGCGGGGATGGTGCACGCGCCCGCGCTGGCGGCGAGCCCGGCCACGCGGCTCGCGGGGGTGTGGGCGCGGCGGCCCGAGGCGTCCGCCGCGCTGGCCGGCGAGCACGGCGCGCCATCGTTCGAGCGGATCGAGGAGCTGTTCGACGCCTGCGAGGCCGTGGCGTTCTCCGTCCCGCCGGACGTCCAGGCCGACCTCGCCGCCCGGGCCGCCCGGGCGGGCAAGGCCGTCCTGCTGGAGAAGCCCCTCGGCATGGACCTGGACGGCGCCCGCCGCCTCGCGGGCGCGATCGCCGAGGCCGGCGTCGTCTCGCAGATGGTCCTCACGCTGCGCTACTCGCGCGCCGCACGCGACTTCCTGGACCGGACGCGCGGGCTGGAGCCGTTCGGCGGCTACGGCTCGTTCGTCTCCTCCGTGCTGAGCGGCGGCCCCTTCGCCACCCCGTGGCGGCTGGAGAAGGGGGCGCTGCTCGACCTCGGCCCCCACATCGTCGACATGCTGGACGCCGCGCTCGGCCGGGTCGCCGGCGTCCGCGCGCACGGCGACCCGCTCGGCTGGCTGGGGCTGACACTGGAGCACGAGAACGGCGCGATCAGCCAGGCGTCGGTGTCGATGGCGGGCACGGGGGAGCTCCCGCCCGCCCACGTCGAGGTCTACGGGAGGGGCGGCCACGCGCGGCTCGACTGGTCGCAGCTCGGCGACGACGCGTTCGCCACGATGGTGGCCGAGTTCGCCGCCGCCGTCCGGAGCGGGACGAACCCCGCCCTGGACGCCGCCCACGGCCTGCGGATCCAGGAGGTGCTCGCCTCGGCCGAGGCGCAGCTGGTCTGACCTGCCTGCCATGCTTGGTCCATGGCACGCACCATCGATGACATCCTCGCCGCTGCGCGCGACCGGCTCGCGCGCGTCCACCCCGACCAGGCCCACGCCGAGATGAGCGACGGGGCGGTGCTGGTGGACATCCGCCCGGCCGCCCAGCGCGCGGAGGAGGGCGAGATCCCGGACGCGCTGATCGTGGAGCGCAACGTCCTGGAGTGGCGCTTCGACCCGGCCTCGGACGCCCGGCTGCCCCAGGCCACCGGCCACGACCTGCGCGTGATCGTGTTCTGCTCGGAGGGCTACACCTCCAGCCTCGCCGCCGCCTCCCTGCACGACCTCGGGCTGACCCGCGCGACCGACATCGTGGGCGGGTTCAAGGCGTGGCGCGCGGCGGGCCTGCCGACGACCGGAGGCGCCGACCGGTGACCAGGTGAGTTGAGCTCTTAACATTCCTGGTGTTAACTTCTGGCCTGGCGTCCGGACGGAGGAGCGGGGCATGAGCGACCGGCAGCGGCGGGGGCCCGCGCAGCGGCAGGACGCGATCGCCGAGGCGGTGCTCGCCGCGGGGTCGGGGACGGCCGCCGAGCTCGCCGAGCGGTTCGGGGTCAGCCTCATGACGATCCACCGCGACCTGGACGAGCTGGAGCGCCAGGGCATCGTCCGCAAGTACCGCGGCGGGGTCACCGCGCAGCGGTCCGGAGTGTTCGAGAGCAGCGTCGCCTACCGGGCCAAGACGATGCGCGAGGAGAAGGAGGCCGTCGCCGCGAGGGCGGTCGAGCTGGTCGAGCCCGGCATGGCGATCATGCTCGACGACTCGACGACGGCCCTCGCCCTCGCCCGGCGGCTCCCCGGCCTCGGCCCGCTGACCATCGTCACCAACTTCCTCGACGGCCTGAACCTGCTGGCCCCGGTGCAGGGCATCCGGCTGATCGCGCTCGGCGGCGACTACGACCCGCTGCACAACTCGTTCATGGGCGTCTCGTGCGTCGAGATGATCGAGTCGTTGCAGGTCGACCTGTGCTTCGTGTCGACCTCGGCGGTGTCGGCGGGCAACGCCGGCCACCAGGAGCAGCGGGTCGTGGTCGTCAAGCGGGCCATGCTGCGCAGCGCCGTCCGCAACGTCCTGCTGGTGGACCACACGAAGCTGGGCCGCACCGCGCTGCACCGGGTCGCGCCGCTGAGCGACTTCGAGCGGGTCGTCGTGGACGACGGGGCGGCGCCGGAGGCGCTGGCCGAGCTGGCGAAGCACAAGGTCGACTACGACGTCGCCCCGCGCCCGCGCCGCTGACCTCCATGTGAGCACGGACGTTATAACTAACATCGCAGGACCCGTGCGTGCCTAGACCCCTCATGGGATCGATGCTGAGCTGTGACCAGGCTTTTCCGGCTCCGGACGCGATCTTCTTCACGATCATCCGTGTTAGTTAACGTCCATGTATTGACACTTCTAACGTTCGTGATGTTACGTTCTCCCCGCGGTGGCCGCCGACCCCGGTCGCGCGGACGCCGCATCGGCTCCATCGCCCCCTTCACGGGCGTACCCCGAGGAGAACTCTGTGAAGAAGCCCTCCCTCAGGACGGTCGCCGCGGCCGCCGCGGCGCTCGCCGCGCTCGCCCCCGCCGCGGCGTGCTCCTCCAAGAGCGCGGGGTCCGGCGGCGGCGACGCGAAGAACGCCAAGATCGCGTTCCTGATGCCCGACATCGCCTCGACCCGCTACGAGCTCTACGACGCCCCGCTGTTCAAGGCCAGGATGAAGCAGCTGTGCGGCGGCTGCACGGTGCTCTACCAGAACGCCGGCGCCGACGCCTCCAAGCAGCAGCAGCAGGCCAGCTCGGTGCTCGCCCAGGGCGTCAAGGCCATCGTGATCGACCCGGTCGACTCGGCCGCTGCGGCGTCGATCGTCCGGATGGCGCAGTCCCGGGACGTGAAGGTGATCGCCTACGACCGCCCCATCCCGGCGGCCAAGGCCGACTACTACGTCTCCTTCGACAACGAGAAGATCGGCGCGATGATCGGCCAGTCGCTGGTCGACCACCTCAAGCAGGAGAAGGCCGAGGGCGGCATCCTCGAGGTCAACGGCTCGCCCACGGACGCCGCCGCGAACCTCATCAAGAAGGGCATCCACAGCTCCGTCGACCCGAGCGGCTTCAAGCTGCTGGCCGAGTACGACACGCCCGGCTGGGAGCCCGCGAAGGCCCAGCAGTGGGTCAGCGGCCAGATCAGCAAGTTCCGCGGCCAGATCGCGGGCGTCGTCGCCGCGAACGACGGCACCGGCGGCGCCGCCGTCGCCGCGTTCAAGGCAGCCGGCACCGACGTCCCGCCGGTCACCGGCAACGACGCCGAGCTCGCCGCCGCGCAGCGGATCATCGCCGGCGACCAGTACAACACGATCTCCAAGCCGATCAAGATCGTGGCGGAGGCCGCCGCCAACGCGGCCTACAAGTTCGTGCAGGGCGAGACCCCCAAGGGCAACACGACGCTGTTCGGCACGCCGTCGGAGCTGTTCACGCCGACCGTCGTCACCCAGGACAACATCGGCAAGGTCCTGCTCGGCCCGGACGGCGCCCTCAAGGCCGACAAGGTCTGCACCGCCGAGTACGCGGCCGCCTGCGCCAAGCTCGGCCTCAAGTAGCGATCTCCCGAGGTTCGTCATGTCACCAACGCCCACCCCGGCCGACGGCGCGGCGCGCCCGCTGCTGTCGCTGCGCGGCGTCAGCAAGTCGTTCGGCGCGGTCGCCGCGCTCACCGGCGTCGACCTGGACGTCGCCGCGGGCGAGGTCGTCGCCCTCGTCGGCGACAACGGCGCCGGCAAGTCCACCCTGGTGAAGGTCCTGTCGGGCGTGCACGCCCCGGACGCGGGGACCATCACCTTCGAGTCGCGGGAGGTGAGCATCCCCACCCCGGCCGCGGCGCAGCAGCTCGGCATCGCGACCGTCTTCCAGGACCTCGCCCTCTGCGAGAACCTCAACGTGATCGAGAACCTGTTCCTCGGACGCGAGATGCGGGCGCTGCGCCTGGACGACGTCGCGATGGAGGTCCGCTCCCGCGAGCTGCTCACCCAGCTCTCGGCGAAGATCCCCTCGGTGGGGGTCCCGGTCGCGGCGCTGTCGGGCGGGCAGCGGCAGACGGTGGCGATCGCCCGGTCGCTGCTCGGCGACCCGAAGGTCATCATCCTGGACGAGCCGACCGCCGCGCTCGGCGTCGCGCAGACCGCCGAGGTGCTCAACCTGATCGAGCGGCTCCGGGAGCGCGGCCACGGCGTCCTCATGATCAGCCACAACATGGCCGACGTGCAGGCCGTCGCCGACACCGTCGCCGTGCTGCGCCTCGGCCGCAACAACGGCGTGTTCGACGCGCGGACGACCTCCGCCGAGGAACTGGTCGCCGCCATCACCGGCGCGACCGACAACGTGGTGAGCCGCCGCGCCGGCAAGCTCCGCCCCGAAGCGCGGGACACCCCCGCGGAGACCGGCGGCGACACCGGGGCCGCGCAGGAGAAGGACGCCGCCGACGGCGGCGCGGACGGGCCGGACGGCGACCGGCCCGAGCGGGTCGCACCGGGCGGCCCGAGGAAGGGAGCGGGCGATGAGTGACCTCATGGCGCCCCCGCAGACCGGGACCGGCCTGCCGGGCGAGCCGGGCCTCGTCCGGCACGCCCTCCCGACGCTCGACCAGACGCGGAGG
>NZ_JBFARL010000085.1:0-33529 GCF_040674655.1 Actinomadura sp. NPDC049753
CGCCGTCGCCGCCTACCGGCTCGGGCTCGGCTGCGAGCTGGTGGCCGCCGTCCGCGCGCTGCGGATGCAGGGGCGGGCGCCCTCCGGCGGGCCGCTGCGCTCGGCGTGGGACATGGCGGGCGCCGTCCTCGACCCGCGGATCGAGGACCGGCCGCTGGACGCCGACATCGCCGCCGCCGCGGACCTGCTGCCGCACCTGGCCCGGCTCCACCCCTGACCCTCAGCCCGCCGGGGCCTCGCCGGTCGAGGCGCGGACGCGCAGCGACGGTTCGCGGACGACGCGGCGCTTGCGCGGCTTGCCGTCGATCACGTCGACGATCAGCCGGACGGCGGAGTGGACGATGCCGTCGACGTCCCACTCGACGCTGGTGAGCGGCGGGGACAGCAGCGCCGACATCGGATGGTTGTCGTAGCCGCAGACGGCGACGTCGCCGGGGACGTCCAGACCCAGCTCGCGGGTGGCGGCGTAGACGCCGTAGGCGATGGAGTCGGCGAAGCAGAAGACGGCCGAGGGGCGGCCCGGGCCGCCGAGCACCCGCAGCGCGACCTCGGTGGACTCGGCGAGCGACTGCGGCACGACCACGACGTCCACCGACAGGCCGAGCCGCTCGGCCTCGGCGTTGACGTGCACGTCGGCCGGGCGGTCCGGCGTGCTGGCGAGCGTGGGGGTGAACACGGTGAGGCGCTCGTGCCCGAGCGCCCGCAGGTGCTCCAGCGCGAGCGTGACGCCCCTCCGGTTGTCGAAGACGACCTCGCCCTGCGCCTGGCCGCCGTGCAGGGCGTCGCCGATGGACACGACGGGGATCGCGGCCGCCAGCTCCGACCACAGCGCGGCGGACGGGTCGAGCGGCTGGACGATCAGGCCGTCCACCCGCTGGTCGCGCAGCCGCCTGGCGAGGGCCAGCTCGCGCTCGGGGTCGCCGCCGGCGTCCACGATGAGGGCGTAGCGGCCGCGGGCGAGCAGCGCCCGCCCGATGCCGACCGCGAGGGACTGCTGCCAGTAGTCCTCCAGCGAGCCGCACAGCAGGCCGACCTGGTCGGTGCGCCCGCTGGCCAGCGCACGCGCGATCGGATGGGCCTCGTAGCCGAGCTCGCGGGCCGCCGCGCGGACGCGCTCCTGCGTCTCCTCGGAGGTCTGGATGCCGCGCAGCGCGTAGGACACGGCCGCGGGCGACAGCCCCGTCGCCTGCGCCACTTCCCGGATGGTCGCGCGCTTGCGCTTTTCCGACATCCCTCCAAGCCTAGAGGCCGCCACCGACAGAGCACGGCATCCGCCCTTGACGGGAGCGTCACTGAAGCGGTTCACTGAAACGGTTAACTGATGCGGTTCAGAAGTCCTGGCCAGGCGCTTCGCGCGGTGTCCCGGGCGTAACGGACCGTCTCCACCCACGATTTCGGAGAGGAGCGAACCCCATGTCTTCCGAGGTCCTGCCCCGCCCCAGCGGCCTGGAGCGCCTGCCCGGGCGCCCCCTCGACAAGCGGGAACTGCGGGAGCTGGTCGACGACCTGGCCGAGCGGCCCGGCGTGTGGCGCCCCCATGTCGCGTTCCCCGAGGGACGCCGCCACTACGTCTCCCTGCACAGGGACGAGCACGTCGACGTCTGGCTGCTCTGCTGGACGCCCGAGAACGACACCGGCTGGCACGACCACGACGTCTCCTCGGGAGCCGTCCGCGTCGTCGCCGGCGCCATCGAGGAGAACAACCCGCGCATCGGCGGCGAACCCCTGCGGACCGTCATGCGCGAGGGCGCGTCCTTCTGCTTCGGCCCCGAGCACATCCACCGGCTCACGGGGGTGGAGGACGCCAGCGTCTCGATCCACGCCTACTCGCCGCCGCTGTGGCGGCTCGGCCAGTACTCCATCGACGAGTCGGGCGTGATGCGCCGGACGCCGGTCAGCTACACCGAGGAACTCCAGCCGTCGGACGAGGACGCCTGACCCGCCCGAGCCGGTCCGAAGGGGCCCCTGGCGGGCCCGTCCGGGGGTGACGGGCCGGCCAGGGGCGGCGCGTCCGGTCGAAGCCCGCTCACTACGACCGGACGCCCATATCTCTCCCAGCGCGGGCGGTCCCGAAAGTGTCACACCGCCGTCCGAAATACCGGTCGCTCAGCGCACAGACCGCGATGACGGCGACGAGACAGGAAGCCGCGCCCCTCAGCAGGCCGGCCTCGTAGTAGGTGTCCGTGACCAGGCGGACGGTGGCGTAGCCGACCGCGGCTCCCGTGAGAAGCGCCACCGCCGCCTGCGCGGCCCAAAGTCCGGTACGGGCCGTTCCGACGCCGGACAGCACGTTCCGCAGAGCGCATACGGCGGCGATCACGCAGACGAGGAGCCCGGCCGCCGCCGCCAGGAGCGGTGTTCCGAAGTTCACTCCGTAGCGGATGGCGAGCGCCGGGACGAAGAAGAGAAGCAACCCCCACCGCAGTCCGCTGATGACCGATGCCAGAGCGACACCCGTCTCGCCTGGTCTCAGACGGGGTGCCGCCCAGCGTGCCCCCACGATGACGCAAACGGCGACGGCCGCACCCGGTAGGCGTCCGCCCAGATGACCGAGGTTGTACAAGAGCGCCGTGTCATACACGGTCAGCACCACCTGCCCCAACGCCCACACGGATCCGGCGAACAGGAGCATCTGCGGGAACGACGGCTCGTCTGCACCGGAGTCCTCCTGCGCCGCCAGCCAGCGCAGCAGCAAAGGCGTCAGCACAGCCGAACAGGCCCGGATCACGATGTCGTCCACCGTGTAGGGGTTGTGCAGATCCCACTCGACCATGCAGCAGACGAACGTGTAGGAGAGCGACGCGGCCCACACCGGCCACGAGTGCGCCAGGCGCCGGTACAGGCCGCGATCCAGCCACCGCAGCACCGTCACATACGCGAGCAGAACCAACGGCAGTTCGAGGAACGCCTGCACGCGAAGGACGGACGGGGCCAGCGACTCCGGCGCGGGGAAGCGTTCCGCCAGGCCGCGCACGGCTCGGCCGTCCTCAAGCGCGAACCATCCCTCGGGCAGATACTTCGCGACGAACGAGACGTCTCCGCCGTGAACCCGCAGCACGTACACGGTGAAGAGCACTTGGTTCAGATAGACGAGCCCCACGACGAGGCAGAGAAACGCCTCCGGACGGGCCCAGCGCCGCCCCGCCCCGGGCGGAGGGTCATATGCGCGCCGCGTCCACCGGGGCGCGATCGCGAGGCTCACCGCCGTCGAGGTCAGCACCGCCCCGTCCACCCCGATCGCCACGAGCGACAAACGTAGACGGTTCCTCAGGCGGCCGCATGGGCTTCAGCGACGCCGCGAGCCGGGCCCGCATCCACGCCGCGCCGGGGCGTTCCACCAGGCGGTGCACGGCGTAGGCGGCCAGCAGCGAGCCCCCGATGACCACCGCCAGCGCCGTCCAGCGGTCGAGCCCCGGATACACCGCGTCCAGCAGGGGAAGCGCGAGCTGGGAGTGGACGAGGTAGAGGGGGTAGGTGAGCGCTCCGAGGACGGTCAGGCCCCGCCAGCGCAGCCGGTTCAGGCGGCCGGTGGCGACAAGGATCATCACCGCGAAGATGCCCGTGATGACGGCGCTGACCACGGTCTCGTCCGCGCCCCGGAACACGTTCTCCGCGCGCCAGGCGCCCCAGCGCAGCGCGATCAGGTAGGACGCGGCCACGTACCCCCAGAGCAGCAGCGTCGGGCCGAACCGGTGGATCATGTACAGCGCCATGCCCGCGATGAAGTAGCAGCTCCAGGTCGGGACCAGCATCACCTGGAGGATCTTGCTGTCCGCCTCGTCGGCGAAGACGCCGCCGAGCATCCAGGCCGCCATGAAGATCAGGCAGGAGCGGTAGGTGATCCCGATTCCCGCGAGGACGGCGGCGAGCACGTAGAAGTGCAGTTCGACCCAGAGTGTCCAGTAGACGGCGTCCACGTTCCGCAGGCCGAGTCCGCCCTGCAGCATCGTCAGGTTCGGGACGATCAGCCCGGGCACGCCGTGCCCCATCCGGAACACCGCGTAGACGGCGGCGCCCAGCAGCACGCTCACCCAGTACGCGGGCATCAGCCGCACGAGACGCGAGATCCCGAACTCCCCCGGGCCGCGTCCCCACGCGCTCATGAGGATCACGAACCCGCTGATGACGAAGAACAGGTCGACGCCGAGGTACCCGAACCGGGTGACCGGCGCGAGCTCGGGGAAGACCTCCTGCGAGGGCGCGGGCCATGCCCCGGCGCCGCCGAATCCCGTGAAGTGGTACAGCACCACCGCCATCGCGGCCGCGAAGCGCAGCAGGTCGAGTTCGCGCAGCCGTTCCCGTCGAGTCACCGCGGAACCCTCCCGTCGCCAGGTGGCCCGGTCCGATCCGCCGGGTGAACGGCGGATGTAGGGAAGGACGCGATTCGCCGCGCCGCGCCGCGGCCGTGTCGTCGCCGCGCCGCGGTGACGGGATGGTCGCGGAGTGCGCGCGTGGGAGGCGCGAGGTCAGTAAGATACGGAGGCGTCCCCCGATCTCGTTGGTGGTACTCCATGACATCTCGCCGCGCCCGACGCGGCGCGGCGACCCGGATGCTGTGCCTATGCCTGGCGGCGGTCGTGTCGCTCGCCGGAAGTTCCCTGCTCGCGGGGTGTTCCCTGCTCGCGGGCTCGGTGCACAAGCCGGCCGCGGCGGACGGTCCGAAGGACGGGGCGCGCAAGACCCCGCCCGTGGTGATGTTCCTCGGCGACAGCTACACGGTCGGCGACCGCGGCGTCGAGCCGGAGTCGACCTACGCCTCCGCGACCGCGCGGCTGCTCGGCTGGCAGGTCGTCGTCGGCGGCCGGTCCGGGACGGGCTTCGTCCAGAAGGGCCGCGGCCCGCACGCGTTCCTCGGCCTGTACGAGAGCCAGCTCGGCTGGCGCCCGGCGCCCGACATGCTGATCGTGTCCGGCGGCCACAACGACTGGCGGATCCCCCCGCCGCAGGTCGCGGCGGCTGCGCACGTGCTGCTGGAGCGCGCCCGGCAGCGCTGGCCCGGCACCCGCCTGGTGCTGGTGGGCCCGCTCTGGGGGACGGGGACGCCGCTGCCCGGCGCGCTCGCCGTCCGGGACGCGCTGAAGAACCTCGCCCGGCAGCTCGGCATCCCGTTCGTCGACCCGATCGGCGAGGGCTGGATCACCGGCGACCTGCTGACCGGCCAGGGCAACGCGCCGCGCCTCATCAAGCGGGACCGCACCCATCCGACGCCGGCGGGCCACCTGTACGTGGCGACCCGCCTGGCGGCGGACCTGAAGCGGATGGGCCTCGCGCACCCCGCCCGCAAGGGCTGAGCGTCAGCGCGACGCGGGGCGCGCGAGGGTGAGGGAGAAGTCGCCCGCCTCGTCGGTCCAGAACTCGGCGAGCTCCATCCCGGCGGCGCCGAGCTCCGCCTCCAGCCGCTCCCGCCGGAACTTGGCGGAGATCTCGGTGCGCATCTCCTCCCCCTCGGCGAACGACACGTCGAGGTCGAGGCCGCCGACGCGGACGTCCTGGGCGCGCAGCGACCGCAGCCGCATCTCGATCTGCTCCTCGGCCGCGTTCCACACCGCGACGTGCCGGTACGCGGCGGTGTCGAAGTCGGCGTCGAGCTCCCGGTTGATGACCGACAGGACGTTGCGGTTGAACTCGGCGGTGACGCCGGCCGCGTCGTCGTAGGCGCGCACGAGCCGCTCCGGGTCCTTGACGAGGTCGGCGCCGAGGAGGAGGAAGTCGCCCTCGTCCATGGTGGCGCGCAGGCCGCCGAGGAACCCGATGCGCTCGGCGGGCGGCATGTTGCCGATCGTCCCGCCGAGGAAGGCGACGAGGCGCCGCTCGCCGCCGGGCAGCAGGTGCAGGTGCTGCTCGTAGTCGGCGGCGACGGCCCGGACGGCCAGGCCGGGATGGTCGGCGGCGATCCCGGCCGCGGCCTGCTCCAGGAAGTCGCCGCTGACGTCCACCGGCACGTAGGTGCGCAGCGTGCCGGCCAGCGCGTCCAGCAGCAGCCGGGTCTTCTCCCCCGAGCCCGCGCCGAGCTCCAGCAGCGTCCGGGCGCCGGTGGCGGCGGCGATGCCGGGCGCCCGGGCGGTGAGGATCTCCCGCTCGCGCCGGGTCGGGTAGTACTCCTCCAGCCGCGTGATCTCCTCGAAGAGCGCGCTGCCCCGCTCGTCGTAGAACCACTTGGGCGGCAGGGTCTTGGGCGTGCCGGAGAGCCCGTCCCGGACGTCCTGGCGGAGCGTCTTGGCGAGGTCGTCTGCGGTCAGGAACCGGTCCACGTGGGTCTCCTTCGGAGGCTGGCTGTCGTCGGGCTGTGCTACGGGGTCGGGCTGTGCTTCGGGTCGGGCGGTCTCAGAGTCGGGAGATGCGGACGCCGGTGGCGAGCCCGGCGGTGACGAGCGAGCGGTCGGGCACGCGGCGCCACGCGGGGTCGCCGTCCAGCGGCTCGGACGCGATCTGGACCGCGTCCCCGCCTTCGCGGACGAACAGCGAGTCGCCCCAGGTCGTGGCGGCCAGGGACGTCCCGTCCGAGGCGAGCAGGTTGTAGCGGCCGGGGGCCAGCGCGGTGATCGCGCTGACGACTGCGGCGAGGCCCTCGCCGAGCGCCGCCCCCTCCCGCCAGTTCCGGACGGCGAGGGCGAACAGCGGCGCGGAGTCGACCGGGGCGCGGGCGTCGGGGACCTCGGCGATGTCCCCGGCCAGTTCCCGCAGCTTGGACTCAACGCCGCCGTAGCCCTCGACCTTCCCGTTGTGGCTGAACAGCCACCGCCCCGCGCGGAACGGCTGGGCGCACGACTCGTCCACGGGGAACCCGACGGTCGCCGACCGCAGCGCCGCGACCGCGCACGACGCCCGCACGGCCCCGGCGACCTCGCGGAACGACTGGTCGGTCCAGATGGGCTGGGCGCGGCGGAAGCGGACGGCCGCGCCGTCCTGGTACCAGCCGACGCCGTACCCGTCGGCGTTGAGGATGGCGCCCTGCGTCATGCGCGGCGCGTACGACTGGGTCTCCAGGGAGTGCTCCCCCTCGTAGATGAGGGAGTGCAGCGTCCGCTCGGGCCCCAGGTAGCCGAGATGGCGGCACATCTAGCGGGCCACCCCCGTCGTCGGCACCGCCGCCGGCTCCGCCGACCGGGCACAGCGGAACCCGGAGAAGATCTGCCGGCGGATGGGGTAGTCCCAGTTGCGGAACGAGCCGCGTATGGCGAGCGGGTGCGTCGCCCAGGACCCGCCCCTCAGCACCTTGTAGTCGGGCCCGAAGAAGACCTCCGAGTACTCCTTGTATGGGAACGAGCGGAAGCCGGGGTAGCCGTGGAAGTCCGACGAAGTCCACTCCCACACGTCCCCAAGGAGGCGCCGCACACCATACGCCGACGCGCCGGCCGCGTAGGAGCCCGTCTCGGACGGACGGAGCGTCCGCTGTCCGAGGTTCGCGCGGCCCTCTTCGTAGACGTCGCCCCACGGGTAGCGGCGTGACCGCCCTGCTGCGGGGTCCCAGCGGGCGGCCTTCTCCCACTCGGCCTCGGTCGGCAGCCGCTTCCCGGCCCACCGCGCGTAAGCGTCCGCCTCATACCAGCACACGTGCTGGACGGGTTCGCGGGGCGGGACGGGTTCCGACCGCCCGAATCGGCGACGCGACCACTGTCCCCCTTCACGCTCCCAGAAAGCTGGGGCGCGCTTGCCGCCGCTGTTGCGCCACTCCCATCCGGCCGGGTCCCACCAGCGCGCGTCGTCGTAGCCACCGGCCTCGATGAACGCGATGTAGGCGGCGTTGGTGACCGGTTCCACGTCGATGTAGTACGCGGGCAGGTCGACGAGGTGGACGGGGCGTTCGTTGTCGTACGCCCATGGTTCGTCCGACGTCCCCATCTGGAAGGGGCCCGCCTCGATGAGCACTTCTTCGGCGCCGGACGCCTCGCCGGGCACCTGGAGCGGCTCCGCCTTGGGGTCGAGGAGGGCGGGGGCGCCGCGGCGCAGCTGGTGGGTGGCCAGCATGGTCTCGTCGTGCATGTGCTCGTGCTGGACGACCATCCCGTACACGAACCCGCCCGACGTCAGCGGATCCTGGGTGTCGAAACGCACCGACGACAGCGAGTCGAGCACCTTGGAGCGGACCGTGCCGATGTAGGACCGGGCCTCCTCCGGCTTCAGGAGCGGCAGCGTCGGCCGCTCCGCCCGCGGATGCTCGAACGCGTCGTACAGGTCGTCGATCTCGGGGCGCATCGCCTCCTGCCCGGCGGCCGCGCGCAGCAGCCACAGCTCCTCGTAGTTGCCGACGTGCGCGAGGTCCCACACGAGGGGCGACATCAGCGGCGACACCTGCGCGGTGAGACCGTCCTCGTCGAGGACGTCGGTGGTGAGGCGCAGGCTGCGGTCGCGCACCGCGCCGAGCTCGTCGGCGATCAGTTCCTTCAGGGCGGCCTCGTCGGCGGCCGGGCCAGGCGAGCTCATGTCGGATCCTCCATCGGACGGGTCGGGGACTCGGCGGGCCGGTCGTCGGCGGGACTGCGGCCCTGCAGGACGTACCGGTGGGCGTACTCCTCGACCAGGGGGGCGAGGCCGGGCGCGCCGAGCCGCGCGAGCGCCTCCAGCGCCGCCGCGAAGCACGCCCGCGCGGCCCTGGCCAGGGCGGGGTCCGACAGGCCGTCGCGGGCCGCCGACGCCCACCGGTGCGCCACCGGTTCGACCGCGGCCTCGGCGGCGCGGGAGGCGGCCGGGTCGTCCAGCAGGGCGGTGGCGACGGCGACGGGCACCGGCCAGTACGGGCCGGGCAGCGCGTCGATCATGCGGAGCTCCAGCCAGCCGCGCGGCCGGACCGGCGGGAACAGCGTGGACAGGTGGTAGGCGAGGTCGTCCTCGCCCGGCTCCCCCTTGGCGAGCCACTCCAGGAAGGACATCCCGGGGGCGGACACCCATTCGCCGTCCGGGGTGTGGACGAGCATGACCTGGGCGTCGAGCGCGTACCGCGTCCACGCCTCGGCGGGGTCGCCGTCCGCCCCGTCCCGCAGCACCGGCAGGGTGCGGCACGGGTCGAGCTCGGTCCAGATGCCCTGCCGGGACGAGCGCATCCCGGTGCGGCGGCCGGCCCGCAGCGGCGAGTTGGCGAACGCGGCGACCAGCACCGGCCCGAGCGCGTGCACGAGCCGCCAGCGGCGGGCCGCGTCCGCGTCGTCGGCGCCGATGTCCAGGTTCACCTGGACCGACGCGGTCGAGCACATCATCGCCAGCCCCGCGTCGTGGAATCCGCCCGCGCAGAAGTAGTCCCGCATGCACGCGTACCGGGGGTGGTCGGCCTGGAACCGGGGCGCGCGGAGGGGATCGACGCCGTGCCCGGCGAGCGCGAGCCCGTCCGGTGCGAGCGCGTCCCGCACGTGCGCGATGTCCCGGCCGAGCGCGGCGGCCAGGCCGCCCAGCGTCCCGAACGGGGCGGAGCTGAGTTCGAGCTGGCCGCCCGGTTCGTAGGTCACCTTGCTCCCGCCGGCCGGCGGGCCCGCCCCGTCCACGAGGGCCCGGACCCGCTCGGCGGGCACGTGGGCGGCCGGGTCGCCCGCGTCGACCACGAGCCACTCGGTCTCCGCGCCGACCGTCCCGGGCGGGCCGGTCTTGAAGCAGACGCCGCGAATGTGCTGGTAGACGTCGTCCACTGTGAGCCGGGTCACCATTGACTCCTCAGGTAATTCGATAACGGGTTCGAACCTTCCCTGCTGAACCGGATCAGGAATCAGCGGTTTTTCGGGAAGTTTCTTAAATCTCCGTGAACGTCACCGTCCGCAGCACTCACTGCTACCTTCCGTGCTATTCGACGCAGTGTCCGATTCCTGGCTTCTCATGAGTCGACCCGAGCCGCTAGAGTCCCCTGGCCAGCGATATGCACGTTTTGCCGGAAGTGAAACCGGACGGAGACGGGGGGTCACATGGGCGGAGACCTGGGCTCGCTCTACGACGCGCACGCCGACCGCCTGTACGCCTACTGCTGGTCGCTCGTCGGCGACCAGCTCGCGGCGGCGGCCGTGGGCGAGACCTTCAGCGCGGCCGTGCACCAGCCGCCGCGCGGCGACAGCGTGCTCTGGCTCTACTCGCTCTCCCGGACGGCGTGCGCCGAGCGCGGCGCCTTCACCGGCGAGCCGGCCGTCGGCACCGGCGGGCGCGGTCCGCTGTTCGCCGACCCCGACCCGCTGCTGCGCGCCGCCGGGAGCCTGCGCTCCGACCACCGCGAGGTCCTGCTGCTGTGGGCGGGCGAGTGGCTCGAACCGCACGACATCGCCCGCGTCCTCGGCCTCGCGCCGGACACCGTCGCGCAGTTGCTCAACGCGGCGCGGACGCGGCTGGAGCGGGCCGTCCTCGACATCCTGATGCGCGGCGCCACCGAGGCGCGGCTCGACCTCATCTCCGCGTTCGAGAAGGGGCGGCTGCCGCAGCTTCTCGCCCGGCGGGCCCCGGCGCGCGCGCCCGGCTGGCTGCGCGACCAGGTCCTCGCGGCCTGCGAGGAGGAGGCCGCCCGGCCGCTGCCGAGCGTCATCTCGCCGAGCCCGCTCGTCGTGATCGGCCCGGAGCGGGCGGACCGCCGCAGGCGCGGGGCCTCCGGCCTCGTCTCCAAGCGCCTCGGCGCGGTCGCGGGCGTCGCCGCGTCCGCCGCCGCCGTCATCGGGCTGCTGGTGTCCTGGCCCGCCGGCAAGGGCGGCAGCGCCGCCTCGCTCACGCCGACGGCGAGCAACGGGCAGACGCATCCGGCGTCCACGTCGAGCCGCGGAGTCCCGCAGGACCCGGCGCCCGGCCTGACCGGCTCCGAGCGCGCGGACGGCGGCGCGTCGAAGAACCCGGTGACCAGCGCGTACGGCTCGCCGCCGCAGCAGGCGGGCGGGTCCCCGGCCGGAGGCGCGGCGCCCGCGCCGCCTGCGCCGCCCGTGACGTCGCCGTCGAAGGAGCCCGCTCCCGAGAAGCCGCCGGCGTCCGGCACCCCCGCGAAGCCGGAGAAGCCGTCCACGCCTCCGGACGACGCGACGCCGACCACTCCCCCGGACACGCCGTCCGACCCGACCACCCCTCCGGACGACGGATCCACGGACCCGACGACGCCGCCGGACACGCCGTCCGACCCTCCGTCGGACCCGGGGACCCCGGCCCCGAGCCCGACCTCGAACCCGGCTCCGCAGCCGGGCGGCGAGGGCTGACCGGGCTCAGGCCCCGCCGGTCCCGGCGGCCGGAGGCACCGCGGGCACCGCGTCCAGCGGCGCGGGCCCGCGCCGGCGTTCGAGGAGCAGGAGCAGCCGCCCGGCGACCGCGCCGGTGAGCATGGCCACCAGGTGGCCGACGGCGGCGACCTCCAGCGTGAGCAGGCCGTCCAGCAGCACGGGCACGAGCGCGCACCACCAGGCCAGCGCGACCAGCCGGCGGACCCGCCCGTCCCCGTACAGGAAGGCCGCGACGAGCGCCGCGCACAGCACGTAGGACGGGCCGACGTCGGGGATCGTGCGGATGGAGTCCGAGAGCAGGCCCGCCTCCAGCCGCACCAGCGCGATCCCCTGGCTGACGAGCGTGCCGAGCACGTGCGAGGCCGCGACGAGGGCGACGGTCCGCAGGTTCCCGAACCGCCGGGTGGTGGGGAACAGCCCGATCGCCGCCGCGACGAGCAGCACGCCCTGCGACCCCTCGGCGACGAACGCCGAGGCGACCATCGTCCCGACCGGGTTGACCGCGAGGTTGGCCAGGTTGGTGCTGGCCCAGGCGATCACCGCCTGCCGCGCGCCCGGAGGCAGGACCAGCACCTGCACCATCCACACGGCCGCGAACAGGCCGAGGAACGTCAGCGGCATCGGATAGGACCTGAGGATCCGGCGAAGCCTCGCGAAACCCATCACACCGGCAGCCTAGACCGGGGCCTACGCGGCGACCGCGCCTTCGACCGGAGAGGTCCCCCGCCGCACCAGCAGCGCGGCGAGCACCGCGACGACCGCGACGGCGCCCGCCACGGTCAGGGACGTCTGGAAGCCGTCCATGAACGCGAGGTGGCTCCCGGTCGTGATGGCGTCGGCCGCCTCCTTCGACGTGCCGGGCGGGATGGGCGCCACCCCCTGCGAGACGAGCCCGCCCTGCCCTTCGAGCTGGTGGGCCGCGGCCCCGGGAAGGCCCGCGTCGGTGAGCCGCCCGAACAGCACGTCTCCGACCCTGGTCGACAGCAGCACGCCCAGCACCGACGTGCCGAGGACGCCGCCGACCTGCGAGGCGGTCTGCTGGAGGCCGCCCGCGACGCCCGCGAGGTGGGCCGGCGCGTTGCCGACGATGGCCTCGGTGCCGGCCACGATGACCATCCCGAACGCCAGGCCGACCAGCACGAACCACGGCCACAGCTGCACGTACGGGGCGTCCACCCCGATGCGCGACAGGCCGAACATCGCGGTCGCGGTGAACGCCATCCCGAGGACGAGCGGCACCCGCGGCCCGAACCGGCTGGTCAGCGCGCCCGCCACCGGGGAGGCGACGATGAACACGCCGGTCATCGGCAGCATCCGCACGCCCGCGTCCACCGGGCTCATGCCGTGCACCTGCTGCAGGTACAGGGTGATGAAGAAGATCGTCCCGAACATCCCGAAGAAGCCGAGCACGATGAGGCCGGTCGCCGCCGACAGCGACACCGACCGGAACAGCCCGAGCGGCAGCAGCGGGCGCTCCACCCGCAGCTCGTTCCAGACGAACGCGGCGAACAGCACGACGGACGCGGCGAACGACACGAGCGGGACGGTGTCGCCGAACCCGTTCTCACCGGCCTTGATGAGCCCCCAGACCAGGGCGAACAGCGCGCCGCTGAGCAGCGCGACGCCCGACAGGTCGAACGAGCCGGCGGCCTCCTCGTCCCGCGACTCGCGGATCACCCACAGGCCGACGAGCAGCGCGACCAACCCGAGCGGGGCGTTCAGGAAGAACACCGACTCCCAGTTGACGTTCTCCACCAGCAGCCCGGCGACGATCGGGCCGCCCGCGATGGAGATCCCGACCGTGGACCCCCAGATGCCGATCGCGGCGTTGAGCCGCTCGGCCGGGAACGTGTTGCGCAGCAGGGCCAGGCTCGCGGGCTGCAGGAGCGCACCCGCGAACCCCTGCACGACCCGCCAGAAGATCACCATGCCGAGCCCGCCCGAGAGCCCGATCAGCACCGACGACACGGCGAACCCGACGACGCCCGCGAGGAAGGTGCGCTTGCGGCCGAACCGGTCGGCGATCTTCCCGGCCGGGATCAGCGTGACGGCGAGCGCCAGCAGGTAGGCGTTGGTGACCCACTGCAGGCCGGACAGGCTCGCGCCGAGGTCCTTGGCGATCGCGGGGTTGGCGATGGACACGACGGTCGCGTCCAGCCCGACCATCATCACGCCCAGCGCGACCGCGATGAGCGTGAGCCAGGGATGCCCGTGCCCCGCCCTGGCTGGACGTCCGCGCGCCTGGTCGCGCGGCGGTATGTGGACGGCGCCCGGTTCGAGGGTCTCGGCGCCATGGGATTGAGTCATCATCGACCTCCGGCTTGGTATGGGCACAAACTGTCATGACATGACAGTTGTCGTCAACTGCCCTTGGCGTGCGTGCGACATGTTTCACGTCACGACATTCCCCGCTCGACGGACGATCGCCGGGCGATTACAATGCGCGCATGACCGCGACCGCCCCCGAGGCCGGCACGTCCGGCCCCGGCTCCCAGCCCCCGGGCAGGCGCGAACGCAAGAAGCAGCGCACCCGTGAGGCGCTCGTCGACGCCGCGTTCACCCTCTTCGCCGAGAAGGGGTTCGACGCCACCACCGTCGAGGAGATCGCCGACGCCGTGGACGTCTCGTCCCGCACGTTCTTCCGCTACTTCGCCTCGAAAGAGGACGTCGCCCTCACCTTCCAGGAAGAGCAGACCCGCGCCGTGCTGGGCAAGCTCGCCGAACGCCCCCCGGACGAGCCGATCATGACCGCGCTGCGGCGCACCGTGGTGGAGATCGCGCACGCCTGCGAGGCCGGCGAGCTCGGGTTCGACCCCGGCCGCTTCGAGTGCATGCTCACGATGATGAGCGACAGCCCGACGCTGCTGGCGGGCAGCCTGGAGCACGCACAGAAGAAGCAGGCGCTGCTCACCGAGGTCATCGCCGAGCGGATGGGCCTGGACCCCGCCACGGAGCTGCGCCCGCACGTCGTCGCCGCCGCCACCACCTGCGCGTTCCAGGCCGCCGCCGACGCCACCCGCCGCCTCGGCGGGGCGTTCGCCACGCTGTCGGAGACCGTCGACCAGGCCTTCGCCATCCTGGAGAACGGTTTCGACGAGCCCGCCCCGCCCGCCTGACCCCCCCCGCCGGGCGACCGACCTGCGACGACACGCTCACGCGGTGTGTGCGCGGCGGCGCGGCGGGTACCTGACGTGCGGGACCGGGAGCCGCCCCGTCCCCGCACGGACGAGGAGGGCGACATGGCTCCGAAGCACCCGCCCCGCGCCGGGCGCGGCGGCCGCGACCTGGAGATCAACCCGATCTTCACCCGGGAGCCCCTGACGGTCCCGCGGAACCGGCTGCCCGCCGGGGAGATGGAGCCGTCCACCGCCTACCAGGTGGTCCACGACGAGCTGATGCTGGACGGCAACGCGCGGCTGAACCTGGCGACGTTCGTGTCCACGTGGGCCGAGCCGGAGGCGCGGCTGCTGATGGCCGAGTGCGCCGAGAAGAACATGATCGACAAGGACGAGTACCCGCGCACCGCCGACCTGGAGATGCGCTGCGTGCGCATGCTCGCCCGGTTGTGGAACGCGGACGACCCGCACCACGCCGTGGGCTGCTCCACCACCGGATCGAGCGAGGCCGCGATGCTCGGCGGCCTCGCGCTCAAGCGCCGCTGGCGGGAGCGGCGGCGGGCCGCGGGCGAGCCCGCCGACCGCCCCAACCTCGTCATGGGCGTCAACGTGCAGATCTGCTGGGAGAAGTTCGCGAACTACTTCGAGGTCGAGCCCCGCTACGTGCCGATGGAGGGCGACCGCTACCACCTCGGCGCGCGGGAGGCCGTGGAACTGTGCGACGAGAACACCATCGGCGTCGTCGCCGTCCTCGGCTCCACGTTCGACGGGAGCTACGAGCCCGTGGCCGACATCGCGGCGGCGCTCGACGACCTGCAGGCCCGCACCGGGCTCGACGTCCCGGTCCACGTGGACGGCGCGTCCGGCGCGATGATCGCCCCGTTCCTCGACCCGGACCTGCTCTGGGACTTCCGGCTGCCGCGGGTCGCGTCCATCAACACCTCCGGCCACAAGTACGGGCTCGTCATGCCGGGCGTGGGCTGGGCGCTGTGGCGGAACGAGGACGCGCTCCCGGACGACCTCGTCTTCCACGTCAACTACCTCGGCGGCGACATGCCGACGTTCGCGCTGAACTTCTCCCGCCCCGGGGCGCAGGTCGTTGCCCAGTACTACAACTTCCTGCGGCTCGGCTTCGACGGATACCGCCGCGTCCAGCAGGGGTGCCGTGACGTCGCCACCCGGCTCGCCGCCGAGATCGGCGGGCTCGGCCCGTACGAGACGCTCACCGACGGCGGAGAACTCCCGGTGTTCGCGTTCCGCGTCCGGGGAGACTCCCCCGGCTTCACCGTCTACGACGTGTCCGCCGCGCTGCGCGAGAAAGGGTGGCTCGTGCCCGCCTACAGCTTCCCCGAGAACCGCACCGACCTCGACGTCCTGCGCGTCGTGGTGCGCAACGGGTTCGGGCACGACCTCGCCGACCTGTTCATGGACGACCTCCG
The DNA here is from genome assembly GCF_040674655.1 of Actinomadura sp. NPDC049753. Taxonomy (NCBI): domain Bacteria; kingdom Bacillati; phylum Actinomycetota; class Actinomycetes; order Streptosporangiales; family Thermomonosporaceae; genus Actinomadura; species Actinomadura sp. NPDC049753. Next base: position 15,721 of record NZ_JBFARL010000085.1, read on the forward strand.
GCGCGCCACGTCCCGGCTGCTCCTGCACGAGCACGCCCACCGCGACCCGCGGGAGGTCGGCGGCTTCGCCCACGGCGCCGAACCGAAGAAGGTGCGGGCCAGGAAGGTCTGACCGCGGGGCGGCCCCGCACGGTCAGGCGGCGGACCGCCGCCTGACCCAGCTGACCCCCCGCGGCATCAGCGCGGCGCCCGGGGCAGCCCGAGGCCGATCATGGCGATCAGCTCGCGCTGGATCTCGTTGACGCCGCCGCCGAAGGTCAGCACGAGCGCCCCCTTGGCGAGCCGGTCCTGGGACTCCATGAAGTCCGCCGTCTCCGGGTCGCCCGGGTCGCCGTACCGGGCCAGGACGTCCCCGACGATCCGGCAGACCTCCTGCATCCGCTCCGAGGCGTAGATCTTGGTGGCGGACGCGTCGGCCGCGCCGAGCCAGCCGAGGTCCTGGTTGGCCGCCACCTGCCAGTTGAGGAGCTCGTTGGCGCGCAGGTAGGCGTAGACCTGCGCGACCGCGCGCCGCACGGCGGGCTCCTCGATGAGCGGGCGGCCGCCCGGCCCCCGGGTCGTGCGGGCCCAGCGCGCGAACCGGACGTGGGTGTGCCCGATGTTCCCGGCCGGCCCGAGCGTGACCCGCTCGTGGTTGAGCTGGTTGACGATGAGGTCCCAGCCCTTGTTCTCCTCGCCGATCAGCATGTCGGCCGGGACGCGGACGTCCTCGAAGTACGTCGAGTTCGTGTGGTGCGCGCCGTCCATCGTGATGATCGGCGTCCAGGAGAAGCCCGGGTCCGCGCAGTCCACGATGAGCATCGAGATGCCCTTGTGCTTCTTGGCCTCCGGGTCGGTGCGGGCCGCGAGCCACACGTAGTCGGCGTGGTGGGCGCCGGAGGTGAAGATCTTCTGGCCGTTGACGACGTAGTGGTCGCCGTCCCGGACGGCGGTGGTGCGCAGCGCCGCGAGGTCGGTGCCGGCGCCGGGCTCGCTGTAGCCGATCGCGAAGTGGCACTCGCCGGCGAGGATGCGCGGGATGAAGTGCTCCTTGTGCGCGTCCGACCCGTACTGCAGGATCGTCGGCGCCACGGAGTTCAGCGTGATCAGCGGGTAGGTGACCTCGGCGCGGGCGATCTCGGTGGCGAAGATCGTCTGCTCGACCGGGCCGTAGCCGCGGCCCCCGTACTCCTTCGGGAGCGCGACGCCGAGCATCCCGTCGCGGCCGAGCCTCCGGCAGTGCTCCAGGTAGGGCGGGCCGAACGGGTCGGCGCGGATGGCCGCGCGCTGCTCCGCGGTCAGGCAGTTCTCGAAGTACTCGCGCAGCTCGGCGCGCAGCCGCTTCTGCTCGTCGGTCAGGTCGATGAACATTCAGGCCTCCTGGGCGATGAGGGCGCCGAGCGCGTCGAGACGGTCCTCGCCGCCGCCGAGCAGATGCCCGCAGTGCTTGCCCCAGGCGAAGTACCGGTGCAGCGGGTAGGTGATGTCCAGGCCGATGCCGCCGTGCAGGTGCTGGCAGGTGTAGAGCGCCTTCACCACGGGATCGCACGCGTTGTAGGCGGCGATGGTGAGGACCTCCTCGGCGTCGTCCGCGCCCTGCGCGAGGCGCCACACGCCCGCCCACACGGCCACGTCCAGCGCGCGCTTGGCGATGTAGACGTCCCCGATCTGCATCGTGACCGCCTGGAACTGCGCGAGCGCCCGGCCGAACTGCTCGCGCGTCTTCGTGTACTCCTTCGTCAGCTCCAGCGCGCCCTCGATGACGCCGGACGCGACGGCGACCGCGCCCGCGACGGCCGAGCGGCGCAGGGTGTCCCAGGCGGCGCCGTCCGCCGTCCCGCCGAGCAGGGCGTCCGCGCCGACCCGGACACCGTCCAGGGCGACCCGCGACAGCGGCTCCGACGTCGCCGACGGCTGCCCGGTGATCGTCACGGCGGAGGGCTCCACGAGGAACACCCCGACGCCGCTCCCCTCGACGCGGGCCGGGACCAGGATCAGGGACGCCTCACGCGCGTACGGGACGAACGTCTTCACGCCGTCCAGCACGTGGCCGTCACCGTCCGGGCGGGCCGTCGCGGCGACCTCTCCGGCCGGGCCGACCTCGCGGTACGCGCCCGTCAGGATCGTCGCGCCCTCGGTGAGCGGGGCCAGCAGGGCGCGCTGCTCCGGCGTCCCGTGCGCCCCGATCGGGACGGCCGCCAGCGCGAGCGAGGCGTACGCCGGAACGGGCGCGGTGCGGACCCCGACCTCCCGCAGGATCACCGCCAGCTCGACCGGCCCGAGCCCGGCGCCGCCCGCGTCCTCGGGCAGCACGACGCCGAGCAGCCCCGCCTGCGCGAGCGCCTTCCACGTCACGTCGTCATAGGGCGCCTCGCTCTTCTCGAACGCCTCCAGCCGCTCCTGCGCGGCCTCCCGCGCGAGCACGTCCGCCGCGAGCCCCTTGATCTCTTGCTGGGTCTCGTCGAGGTTGAAGTCCACTCATCCGCTCCCTTCCAGCAGGTGCAGCCGGCCGCGGCGCTCGAACTCGTCCCGCAGCGCGGCCGCGTCCGCCGCGGTCATCGGGCGGTAGTCGAGGTCGCGGCCGGGCCGCCACCACACCGGGTCGTCGGTGCGCCAGCCCTCCCGGGCCAGCCGGCGCTTGAGGATCTTGTTGGAGGCGGTCGCGGGCAGCTCCCGCGCCACCCGCACGTACCGCGGGATCCACTTCGGTCCGAGGTCGGCGCGCCCGCGCAGGTAGCCCGCGAACGCGCCCGGGTCGAAGGCGTCGGCGGCGACGGCGAGCATCACCTGGTCGCCGGACGCCGCGTCCGGCACCCCGTACACGGCGAGCTGCCGGACGCCGGGAAGCTCCGCCAGAACCCGTTCCACCTGGACGGCGCCGAAGTTCTCGCCGTCCACGCGGAGCCGGTCGCCGCTGCGCCCGGCGAAGAAGACGTAGCCGTCCGCGTCGGCGTAGGCGAGGTCGCCGCTCCAGAACATCCCGTCGCGGAGCCGGTCGGGGGCGTCCTCCTTGTAGTACCCGTCGAACAGGCCGAGGTCGCCGGTGTTGACCAGCTCCCCCACGGCCTCGTCGCCGTTCACCAGGCGTCCGGCCTCGTCGAACACGCCGGGCGGGCACGGCCGGCCCGCCGGGTCGAGGATCGCTATGCCGTCGGTGAGCCTCCCCAGCGCGCCCTGCGGGCCGAACGGGTCGGGCGCCAGCGAGATCGCGGTCTCCGTCGAGCCGTAGCCGTCGATGACGAAACACCCGAAACGCTCACCGAACGCCTTCTGCTCCACCGGCGCCGCCTCGTTGCCGAACGCGAACCGCACCGGATTGTCGGCGTCGTCCTCCCCCGCAGGCGTGGCCAGCACGTACGAGAGGGCCTTGCCGACGTAGTGCAGGTAGGTGCAGCCGTGGGCGCGCACGTCCGGCAGGACGGCCGACGCCGAGAACCGGGCGCGCAGCACCAACTCGGCCCCGGCGGCCAGCGCGGGCGCGTACGCCGCCATGACCGCGCCCGAGTGGAACAGCGGCATCGGGCAGTAGACGACGGCCTCCGGCGACAGCATGCGCTCGGCGAGCATCTCGCCCGGCACGACCACCTTCCGGTGGGTGACGCGGACGGCCCGCGGCCGCCCCGACGTCCCGGAGGTGAAGATCAACATCAGCAGCGTCCCGGCCTCGATGGCCGACGCATCGGGGACCGGCGATCCCGCGAAGGGCGCGATCAACGCACCGAACGCGTCCACATCGACCACGGGCAGCCCGAGCGCGGCGGCCTTCCCGGCGTGCCGCGGCTGGGTCAGCACGAGATCGCAGTCGGCGCGCTCCGCGTCACCCGCAAGCTCAACGGCGCTCCGCGTCGGGTTCAGCGCCACGACCACCGCCCCCGACAGCGCCGCGCCCCCGAGGAGGAACACCACCTCGGGAAGGTTGTCGAGCAGGACGCCGACGTGGACCGGCCGGTCGGGGCGCGCCTCACCGCGCATCCACGCGGCGCGCGCCGCGCACTCGGCGACGACCTCCCGCCACGTCCAGGCCCGGCCGTCGTCGGCGGACCGCAGCCCGGGGCGGTCGTCGTCCGCCCGCGCCTCCAGCAGCGCCGCGACGCTCACCGGCCCACCTCCCCGCTCCGTCCCACGGCGAAAAAGTAGAACAGATTCTACTAAGTGTCCAGAGGGCCGATCTTCCACTCGCGCAACCTGGTTCGCCTGGGTGTCATGGGAAACCGGACGGGTAAGGGCAGCCGGAGACGAGATCGCGATGGGCTGATCAGATAACAGGTTCTCGCAAGAGCGGTACGCTTGGACGGACGCGTCGGGCGACCGGGCCCGCACAGAAGGGAAGGCGACCGTGACCGCAGAGCCGACAGTGACCGGGGACGAGACCCGGAGTCAGCCGGGCGGCCAGGGCGTGCGCTCCCGCAGCCAGCACCAGCGGCGCAAGCGTATCGTCCAGGCGGCCGCGGCGCTCGCATCGCGCGGCGGGATCGAGGCGATGCAGATGCGCACCGTGTCCGAGCGCGCGGGCGTCGCCCTCGGCACCCTCTACCGCTACTTCCCGTCCAAGATGGACCTGGTCGTCGCCGTCGTCAGCGAGGAGCTCGACCTCCTCGAAGGCAGCATCGAGCGCCGCCCGCCCCGCGCCGGAGGCGCCCCGGACCGCGCCGTCGAGGTGCTGATGCGCGCCACCCGCGGCCTGATGCGCGAGCCGGAGCTGGCCGAGGCGCTGATCCGCTCCCTCCTCCTCTCCGACGTCAAGACCGACTTCGGCGACCGCATGAGCGAGCTGCTCCTGCGCGCCGCGTCCGGCCCGCCGGAGAACATCCCCGCCGAGGACCCCCGCCGCCTCGTCGCCCGCGCCCTGTCCGGCATCTGGACCATGGAGATGATCGAGATGCTGCGCGGCAACGCCACCGCCGAGGAGATCCAGGCCCGCCTGGAGATCACCGCCTCGCGCCTCCTCATCGACTGAGCGACACGGGAGCGAACGGAGAGTCACCGTTTTCCCATGTGCCGCCCATGGGTTCCCCATTAGCCTTGGACCCGACAGGAGCCAGGACGAAGAAGGGGTGCCAGTGACCGGACAGGAACCGATCCTCAGCGACGGGGTCATCATCGAGTTCATCGATGGCAAGGACGTCCCCGTCCAGCACAAGGACTTCGGTGAGCGGGCCGTCGTCATGCGCGACGCCAAGAACCCCGAGGGCCCGATCCTCTACTTCACCGAGGCCGAGTGGGACGCCTTCATCGCCGGCGTCAAGGACGGCGAGTTCGACGACCTCCTGGAAGACCCCACCGAGGCCCCGTGACCAGCCGAACGCCCCCGGCACCCACCGGGGGCGTCCTCACTTGTAAAGGCGCGGCTCAGCCGAACAGCTGGTCGGCGTACTCGGCCGTGACGGCACGAACCAGCCACTGATCCAACTGCTCCTGGTCAGTGCAGGCCAGGACCCGCTCCCGCACCTCGTCCGACACCGAAAGCCCTCGCGCTTCGAGGACTTTGAGAACTGATTTCGCCTCGCCCGTGATCTCGCCCCTGGCCTGGGAGCGCAGAAACAGGTCGCTCTTGAACTCGTAATCGACGATGTCAGCTTTCACAAGTTCCTCCAGGATGCGACGCGCGGCCTTCGGCAGCGCGTTGAGCACGAGGTCAGTGTATAGGTCGGCGTTCTCATGGCCCGCGTTCTCGATGGCGACGAGGGCGGCGTGGGTGATCTCCATTGCCTCCTGGTCGGGAGTGGTGACGTTGGCCAGGGTGCCCACGATGGTCATCTCGGGCGCCTGCGCCGCCTGCTCGGGGGTGGCGACGAGGGGGCCCACACCGGGACCGACTACGAGCGGCCGGAGATCGAAGCCCGGATGGCCGATCTTGATCGACTCGCGGGCCCACTCGGCCACCGGGCGTTCGGGGCAGATGACGAGCAGGTAGCACGGGCAGCGCGTCCTGGCCCGGAGGGTGGTGAGGTACACGGGCCACGACCGGCGCTTCGCCGGGTCCTGGCGCTGCTGGACCTCCACGACGACGGCCATGCTCGGGCGAGCGGAGTCGCCTTCACAGATCTCGATGACGCTGTCGGCCCGGTAGGCGGTCGGAGCGATATTGGTGAACTCTTCCGAGACCGTCCTGATGGACAGATCCTTCGAGAGTTCGACATGGAAGGCGGCTTGGAGTAATTGGGCCACGACTTCCGGATTGTCCCGGATGATCTTTATGGGCCCTTCATGTTTGGCGGTGACCATGCACGGCAAGTTACTTGACCGCCACTGTTAGATACCATGACTATCCAATGACTTCGAGTGTGGCGTGCATCACAGTCCGCTATTTGTGGGTGTGGGTGTTCCAGTGGGTTATTAGGGCTTGTTCGGCTTTGGGGGTTAGGGGGCCCCAGAGGCGTAGGCGGGCTATGCCGCCGTCCGGGTAGATGTCCAGGCGGACCTTTGCCACCTCCGGGGTCTTCAGGCGGTAGCGGTGGCGGGTGTCGGGTTGCAGGCGGGTGCGCGGGAGGATGACGGCGTGGTCGCCTTCGGTGGTGGTGGCCGTTAGCCGGGCTTCGGCGGGGGCGTTGAATTTGAGGTTCGTGGTGTCGATTTCGGCCAGTTCGATAGTGCCGGGGGCGGCCAGGGCTATCTCGGCCCAGTCGTTGCCGTCGTCGCGGCGGCGGGCGGTTTCCCAGCCTTCGGCCTGGGTGCGGGCCGGGCCGGGGAACAGCATGTTGTCGGGGGACGAGTAGAAGCGGTCGGAGCAGTCGAGGACGCGGGCGCCGTTCTCCAGGGCGGCCAGGTCCACCGTCAGTCCCGTCAGGTGCGCCGGGTTCGGGACGACCCTGCCGTGGACGCGGAGGCGCGCGATGCCGCCGTCTGGGAACATGTTGAGGCGGACGTGTGTGAAGACGCGTTCTGGATCGGCCGTCGCGAGGGTGTGGGTGGTGTCGCCCTTGAGGGGGGTCTTCGGGACGATCTCCAGCCAGTCGGCGGCTTCGAGTTCGGCGGGCGCGGGGTAGCCGTCCGCGAAGCAGGCCTCCACTGAGGCGTGCGGGGGGTAGTTGCCCTTGAACCAGGCCGTGTCGATGACGATGCCGTGGATCTGGCCCGGGAGGCCCAGGCGGATCAGGGCCCAGTCGTGGCCGGGGGTGCGGCGGCGGGCGGTCTCCCAGCCGTCGTAGAGCTGGCCCTTCGGGCCGAAGGTCTCCGGGTGGAAGGCCGGTTTCCACGGGTTGAGCAGATTCTCCTTCTCGGCGAAGGACTCGTCGCTGGCGGCGATGACCGACCCGCCGAGCGTGCGGACGGCCAGGTCCGGCAGGACGGTGAAGTCGGTCATCGTCCCTCCGCACGGGTGAGCAGGCGCCCGGTGGGGAGGTCGCCGACGGGTGCTCCGCGCAGCCAGGTGGCCTGGACGACTCCCGTCAGCGTTCTGCCCTCGTAGGGGGTGACCGGGTGGCGGTGGTGGAGGGACGCGGGGTCGACGGTGAAGGTCTCGTCCGGGGCGAAGGCGACGAGGTCGGCGTCGTTTCCGACGGCGATGGCGCCCTTGCGGGGGACGGCGGCGAGGGCGGCGGGGGCCTCGGACATCCAGCGGACGACCGCGGCCAGGTCGTGGCCGCGGGCGCGGGCCGCCGTCCAGACGGCGGGGAGCCCGAGTTGCAGGGACGAGACACCGCCCCACGCGGTGGCGAAGTCGCCGCGTTTCAGGTCGGGCGTGCAGGGCGAATGGTCGCTGACGACGCAGGAGATCACTCCGGAGGCGAGCCCCTGCCAGAGCCGGTCGCGGTTGGCGGCGTCGCGGATGGGCGGGCAGCACTTGAACGCGGCGGTACCGGCGTCGCCGTCGCAGAGGGTGAGGTAGTGCGGGCAGGTCTCGGCGGTCACCGGCAGGCCGCCGGCCTGGGCTTCGGCGAGGACGTCCAGGCAGTCGGCCGCCGAGAGGTGCAGGATGTGGGCGCGCACCCCGGTCTCCTCCGCCAGCCGGACGACCTGCTCGACGGCCCGGCGTTCGGCGGAGGGCGGGCGGGAGGCGAGGAAGGCCGGGTAGTCGCCGCCGGTCGGCGGGGACAGCGAGGCCGGGTCCTCGGCGTGCACGATGGCCAGGCCTCCGAAGGCGGCGATCTCGCGGAACGCCGCCCTCATCTCGTCGGGCGCCAGGGGCGGGAACTCCGGGACGCCCGAGTCGGAGGTGAAGCACTTGAATCCGAAGACGCCGAGGTCGTGGAGAGGGCGGAGCGAGGGAGCGTTGCCGGGGACCGCGCCGCCCCAGAAGCCGACGTCCACGGCGCAGGCGCCTTCGGCGGCGGCGCGTTTGGCCGCGAGCGCGGCCGGGTCGACGGTCGGGGGCAGCGAGTTGAGCGGCATGTCGATGAGCGTGGTGACGCCGCCCGCCGCCGCGGCGCGGGTCGCGGTGGCGAAGCCCTCCCATTCGGTGCGGCCCGGCTCGTTGACGTGGACGTGGGTGTCGACGAGCCCGGGGAGCAGCGCGACGTCGCCCAGGTCCACCGAGGCGGCGGTGCCGTAGGGCGAGATCGCGGTGATGCGGCCGGCGCGGACCGAGACGGCCGCGGGTCGCTCCCCTTCCGGCAGGACGGTCCGGCGGGAACGGATGACGAGGTCGTCCCGGGTCATGGGCCGGCCGCGATGTGCTCCGGGCGGACGGGGACGCGCGTCAGCGCCCGGCCCGTCGCGTCCCTGATCGCGGCGACGACGGCGGGCGTGGACGACAGTGTGGGCGGCTCCCCGGCGCCGCGCAGCCCATAGGGGGCCTCGGGGTCGGGGTGCTCCAGGATGTCCAGCCGCATCGGCGGCATGTCGAGGATGGTGGGGATCAGGTAGTCGGTGAAGGACGGGTTGCGGACCAGGCCGCCGCTCACCACGATCTCCTCCATCAGCGCCAGGCCGAGGCCCTGCGCGGTGCCGCCGTGGATCTGCCCTTCCAGCGCCGTCCGGTTGAGGATCCTGCCGACGTCCTGGACGGCGGCCAGCTCGACGACCTTGACGAGGCCGAGGTCGACGTCCACGTCGACGACGGCGCGGTGCACGCAGAGGGCGAGCTGGGTGTGGCTGCGGCCCTGCCCGGTGACCGGGTCAAGGGGCGTGGTGGGGCGGTGGTGGAACTCGCGGGTCCGCTCGATGGCGGTCTCGCCGAGGACGTCCTCGATCGTGCCGAGCACGCCCTCGGCCCGCGAGATGATCTTCCCGCCGGCGACGGTCAGGTCGGTGCGGCCGAAGCGGCGCTCGGCGAGCGCGAGGAGTTCGGCGCGGACCGCCTCGCAGGCCGCCCTGACCGCCCCGCCGGTCATGTACGACTGGCGGGACGCGCTGGAGGACCCGGCGTCGCCGACCCGGTTGTCGGCCGGGGCGATCGTGACCTTCTGGACGCCGAGTTCGGTCCGCGCGATCTGCGCCTTGACCGTGACGAGGCCCTGCCCGACCTCGGCGGCGGCGGTGTGGACGAGGGCGGTGGCCTCCCCGCCGATGACCTCCAGCCGGACGCGGGCCGTGGACAGGTCGTCGAAGCCCTCGGAGAAGCAGATGTTCTTGAGCCCGACGCCGTAGCCGACACCCCGCACGACGCCCTCGCCATGGGTCGTCTGGGAGACGCCGCCCGGCAGGTCGCGCAGGTCGGAGCGGTCCGGGTCGGGAGGCATCGGCATGGCCTCCAGCCGGGTCAGCATCTCCGCGAGCGGCGCGGGCGACTCGATGACCTGCCCGGTCGCGAGCCGGGAGCCCTGCGAGACGGCGTTGCGGCGGCGGATCTCGACCGGGTCGAGTCCGCAGGCGGCGCCGAGCTTGTCCATCATCGACTCGTAGGCGAAGCACGCCTGGACGGCGCCGAACCCGCGCATCGCGCCGCACGGCGGATTGTTGGTGTAGACGCCGTACCCGTCGATGCGGATGTTGGGGATCTCGTAGGGGCCGACTCCCAGCGAGGCGGCGTTCCCGACGACGTTCATCGTGGACGAGGTGTACGCGCCGCCGTCCAGGACGATCTCGACGTCGGCGTAGAGGAGCCGTCCGTCCCGCGTGGCGCCGTACTCGTACCGCATCTGCGCGGGATGCCGGTGGACGTGCCCGAAGAACGACTCGTACCGGTTGTACGACATCTTCACGGGCCGGCCGGTGCGCAGCGCCAGCATCGCCGCGTGGATCTGCATCGACAGGTCCTCGCGGCCGCCGAACGCGCCGCCGACGCCGGCGAGCGTCATGTGGATCTGGTCCTCGCGGAGCGCGAGGCAGGGCGCGATCTGCTTGAGGTCGTTGTGGATCCACTGCGTCGAGACGTGCAGGTCGACGCCGCCGTCCTCGGTCGGGATCGCCAGCCCCGCCTCGGGTCCGAGGAACGCCTGGTCCTGGATGCCGACCTCGTACTCGCCGGACACCACGACCGCCGCCGCGGCCCTGGCGGCGTCCACGTCCCCGACCCGGACCGGCTGGTGGCGGGTGATGCCGCCGCGGTCCTGGACCTTCAGGCCCTCCGGGTCGGCGATCACCGCGCGGGGGTCGGTGACCGGCTCCAGCACCTCGTAGCCGACGGCGATGCGGTCCATCGCGCGCCGCGCCGTCTCGGGGTGGTCGGCGGCGACGAGCGCGACCGGCTCGCCCTGGTGCCGGACCTGGTCGATGGCGAGGACGGGCTGGTCGTCGGTGTGGTCGATGCCGAACACCTTGCGGCCGGGCACGTCCTCGTGGGTGAGGACGGCGCGGACGCCGGGCAGCGCGAGGGCGGGGCCGACGTCGAGCGACCGGATCCGCGCCCGGGGGTGCGGGCTGCGGAGCGTGGCGCCCCACAGCATGCCCTCCAGCCACAGGTCGGAGGCGTAGGCGAACTCGCCGGTGACCTTGAGGGTGCCGTCGGGGCGCAGCGGGCTCTCGCCGACTCCACCGGTCTCCGGGGTGGCGGCGTGGGCCGGGCTCCTGGTCGGGGACGTCATTCAGAGCACCTCCTCCGCGAGGCGCATCAGGCGGCGCTGGGCGTCCGCGCCGCGCCTCGCGGCCTCGTCCTGCGGGACGGTGACGAGCGTGTCGCCGTCCACGACCGTGCGCCCGCCGACGAGCAGGTGCTGCAGCGGCGGCGTCGGGCCGAACGCCAGCGCGACGACCGGGTCGTCGACCGCCGCGCGGAAGCCGTCGACGCGCCAGAGCGCGATGTCGGCGAGCATGCCGGGTGCGAGGGAGCCGATCTCGTCGTCGCGGCCGAGGCAGCGGGCGCCGCCGAGGGTCGCCATCTCCAGGGCCTGCCGGGCGTCCAGCGCGGCCGGCCCGTACCGGGCGCGCTGCATGTAGATCGCCTGCCGCAGCTCCCCGGCCAGCGGGACGAGTTCGGCCGACGCCGCCCCGTCCACGCCGAGCCCGACCGCCGCGCCCGCCTCCAGCAGGTGCGACACGCGGGCGATCCCGGCGCCGAGGCGGGCGTTGGAGCTCGGGCAGTGCGCGGTGCCGGTGCGGGTCTCGGCGAGCCGTTTGACGTCGGTGTCGTGCAGGTGGACGCAGTGCGCGAGCCACACGTCGGGGCCCAGCCAGTCGATCGAGTCCATGTACTCGGCCGGCGTCATGTCGAACTGCTCGCGCGTGTGCTCCTCCTCGTCGAGCGTCTCGGCGAGGTGGGTGTGCAGGCGCACGCCCTTGTCGCGCGCCAGCCGGGCCGACTCGACGAGCAGGTCCCGCGTGACGGAGAACGGCGAGCAGGGCGCGACGGCGACGCGCAGCAGGGAGCCGGGCGAGGGGTCGTGGTACCGGTCGATCGCGGCCTCGGTCTCGGCGAGGATCGTGTCGAGGTCCTCGACGACCTCGTCCGGGGGCAGGCCGCCCTGCGACTCGCCCCGGTCCATCGACCCCCGGCACGGATGGAACCGGACGCCGATCTCCCGGGCGGCCTCGATCTCGGCCGCGAACAGGTCGCCGCGCCCCTTGGGGAACAGGTAGTGGTGGTCGGTGGACGTCGTGCACCCCGACTTGGCGAGCCATCCGAGCCCGGCGGTGGCGGCGCCCGCGACGACCTCGGCGTCCATCTTCGACCACGGCTTGTAGAGGGTCGTCAGCCACTCGAACAGGGTGCCGCCGACGGCCATGCCCTGGCTGGCCCACTGGTAGAGGTGGTGGTGGGAGTTGACCAGGCCGGGAGTGGCGAGGCATCCCGTGCCGTCGATCCGTTCGGCCCCGTCCGTGCCCGCCTCCGGGGCGGGGCCGGGCCCGACGGACGTGATCCGGTCGCCCTCGACCACGATGTGGCCGCCCGGGTGCTCGTCCCCGGACACGGTGGCGACGTGGGCGTTCTCGATCACGAGGCGCCTCATCGGGCGACCGCCTTCCGCTCGGCCGCCAGGCGCACCGCGTCGAGGATCTTCTCGTATCCGGTGCAGCGGCACAGGTTCCCGGCGAGCGCCTCGCGGATCTCCGCGTCGGACGGCGCCGGGTTCCGCTCGATCAGGTCGTGCGTCTGGACGATCAGGCCGGGCGTGCAGAACCCGCACTGGACTGCGCCGGCCTCGACGAACGCCTCCTGGACGGGGTCGAGCCGCTCCTCTCCCGGCGGCCCCTGCGCCAGTCCCTCCACGGTGACGACCTCGCGGCCCTCGGCCTGGCCCGCCGCGACCAGGCAGGCGCAGACCGGCACGCCGTCCAGGTAGACGGTGCAGGAGCCGCATTCGCCCTGCTCGCAGGCGTTCTTGGAGCCGGGCAGGCCCATCCGCTCGCGGAGCATGTAGAGCAGGCTCTCGCCTTCCCACACCTCGTCCACGGCCTCCTCGGACCCGTTGACGGTCAGGTTCACGCGCATCACGAGGCCGCCTTTCCCACGGTCGCCTTGCGGTGGTCGTCCCAGGCCCAGGTGAGCGTGCGGCGCGCCAGCACCGCCAGGGCGTGCCTGCGGTACCCGCCCGTCCCGCGGACGTCGTCGATCGGCGACGCCGCGTCCCGGACCAGTTCGCCGAAGCGCCGCGCGGCGGCCTCGGCCAGCGGGCGGCGCCCGTCCCAGTCCAGCTCGCCGGAGATGAACGCCTCGGCCTCGGTCGCGCGGCGCGGGGTCGGGGCGGCCGAACCGAGGCCGGTGCCGACGCGGCGCTCGCCCGAGTGCAGCGCGACCGCGAACGAGCAGACCGCGATCACCATCGCGTTCCGGGTGCCGATCTTGGAGAAGTACTGCGGGCCGGACGCGGGCGCCGTCCAGAACGCGCGGATCAGCTCGTCCGGAGCGAGCGCGTTGCGCTTCACACCGGTGAAGAACTCCGCGACCGGGATCATCCGGACGCCGCGCTCGGCCGACTCGGCCTCCACCACCGCGTCCCCGGCCAGCAGCGGCGGATGGCCGTCCCCGGCGGGCGACGCGGCGCCGAGGTTGCCGCCGACCGTGCCGCGGTTGCGGATCTGCGGCGAGCCGACCGTGCGGGCCGCCTGGGCGAGGCCGGGCAGCCGCCCGCCCAGCTCGCCGATCAGCCGCGCGTAGGGGACGCCGGCGCCGACGCGGAGCCGGCCGTCCACCGTGTCCCACTCGGCGAGGGCGCGGATCCGGGTCAGGTCGAGCAGCGCGTCGGGCCGCCGGGCGTCGAAGTTGATCTCGACCATGACGTCGGTGCCGCCCTGGACGGGCAGGGCCCCGGGCCGCGCGGCCCTGGCGGCGAGCGCGTCCTCCCAGGTCAGCGGTCGTAGAAAGTCCATGTCTCAGTATTCCTCCATGGCGGCCTCAGTCGAAGGCCGCCGGGGCGGCGGGCGCGTCGTCGGTGAGCACCGTCCCCTCGATGAGCCCGTACGGGCGGTCCGCCGCGAAATAGACCTCGTTGTCGTTGTCCATGCCGAACGGTTCGAGATCGACCAGGAAGTGGTGCCTGTTGGGCAGCGACAGCCTGACCTCGCAGACCTCCGGCCGTTCGGCCAGGACGCGGCGCCCCATCTGGTAGAGCGTCTGCTGGAGCGACAGGCTGTGCGTCTCGGCGAACGCGTGCAGCAGGCCGTCGCGGGCGGCGGCGTAGGACTCGTCCCAGGCCCCGGCCGTGCCCCGGTGCCGCCACCGGGCCGTCACCGCCGTGGCGAGGATCCGGTCGTCGGTCGGTTCGAGCGTCGTGTACTCGTCCCGGGCGAAGCCGTGGAACTCGCTGCCGGTGGAGTTGAGGACGACCAGGTCGGTGAGGCCCGACACGACCGACTCCCCCTCGGCGCCGCAGTGCACCAGCGCCGTGCGCACCTCGCCGCCGTCCCGGACGAACGAGTGGCCGCCCGTGACGCGCCGCCAGCCGTACTCGCGGATCTCCACCCGGGCATGGGCGACCGCCGGCTGGGAGGCCGTGAAGTGCCGCGCGAGCAGGAGGCCGAAGTCCTCGATCGCGCCGATGCCGTGCCTCCTCGCGAACGCGAACACGGTGTTCTTCTGGGTGTCGGTCGGCAGCACGGCCGCGTTGTCGCCGGTCAGGTGGACCTCGTCCATGGCGCCGGAGAGGGCCACGCTGACGGTCAGGTCCTTGAGCCGGTGGACGCCGCCGTCCCGCGTCACGCGCACGACGCGCGTCTCCGCCTTGCCGTAGCGGTTGGGCCCGAGAACGATCGCCACTAGCTCCCCCGGTACGTCGAGTACGCGAACGGGCTGATCAGGAGCGGGACGTGGTAGTGCCGGCCCGGGTCGCCGATGGTGAACGCGACCGTGACCTCGGGGTAGAAGTCCGACAGCCCCTCGGTGGCGAACGTCAGCCGGTGCACCCCCTCGCCGGGCTCGGCGCCCCACTCCCGGACGCGGCCGTCGGCGTCGGTGCGGGCCTCGGCGAGCGTCGTCCAGCCGCCGCCCGCGTCGCGGCGGTCCAGCCGGACGGCCACGCCCGCGGCGGGCGCCCCCTTCGCCGCGTCCAGAACGTGCGTCGAAAGGCTCACGCGTCCTCCTCCATCAGCCTGGCCAGCCGCAGGTCGACGATCTCCGCCAGTTCCCGGCGGACGGCGTCGCGCTCGGCGGCGGGGTCGTTGCCGAGCCGTTCCCGCAGCGCGGCGAGCATCTCCAGCGCGGAGCGCCCGGACGCGCGGATCAGGAACACGTGGCCGAAACGCTCCTCGTAGGCCCGGTTCCCCGCGACGAGGGCGTCCTGAACATCGGCCGCCGCGGCCGTCGCCGCGGCCTGCTCCCCCCGCGACCAGCGGGCCTCCAGCGCGGCGCCGCCGACCCGGTCCCCGATGCGCGGATGCGCCGCGAGCGCCTCCTCGACGTCCGACCAGTCCAGGCCGTCCAGCGCCCGCCTCGACGCGGCGCGCAGCGCGGCGAGATCGGGGTAGGCCCGCCCGCCGACCGCGGCGATCCACCGGCGGGACGCGCAGCACGCCGCCAGATCCTCGGTGCTCGGTTCGACCACGCTTGCAGTACACAAGTTCGCCCGGGGCCCGGTCGAGAGACAGGACGTCCGAACCGAGGCGCCGGTCGCGGGCGGTCTTTTGTAGCTTTCTCCATATGAAGCTGCGCTCCCTGCTCGCCATGCCCGGCCTGCGGCTGGAGGTCGTCACCGGGGAGGACGAGCTGGACCGGCCGATCCGCTGGGTCGTCACCACCGACCTGATCGACCCGGGCCGCTACCTGCGCGGCCGCGAGCTCGTGCTCACCGGCCTCGTCTGGCGGACGGACCCGGCCGACTCGGAGGCGTTCGTCGCGGCCCTCGCCGGGGCGGGCGTGTCCGGCCTGGCCGCGTGGGACCTCACGCTCGGCGCCATCCCGGACGACCTCGTGGCGGCGTGCCGCCGGCACCGGATGCCGCTGTTCAAGGTCCCGGAGGACGTGGCGTTCGCGACCGTGACCGAGGAGGTCGTGCGGCACCTGTCCGGCGCCCGCGCCGCCGACCTCACCGCCCTCCTGGACCGGCACCGCCGCCTGGTCGAGGGGACCGGGCTCGGCGCCGTGCTCGACCTGGTCGGCCACTGCCACGTCCTCTCCCCGACCGGGCGCGTCGTCGCGGGCCCGCCGCCGGCCGACGCCGCCGCCCTGGCCGCCGCGTTCCTCGGCGCGCCCCGGCTGCCGCACCACGTTCCAGAGCAGGACATGTCGGTCTTCGCCGTGTCCCCCGCCGAGACGCCCCGGGCCGCCGACTGGTTCGTGGCGCTGGAGGGCGACGTCGCCGGCTGGCCGCCCGAACGCCACACGATGGCCGGAGAACTCGCGGCCATCGTCGCCCTCGAACGGGCCCGGCTGCGCGCCGACGACCGCGCGTCCCAGGACATCGTCACCGCCGCCTTCTCCGGGGACGGCCTCCCGGAGCCGGAGAACCTCGCCTCACCGGTCGTGGCCGTCGCCGCGTCCGCGCAGGGCCCGCTGCGTCCGGGCGAGCTGCGCACCGTCCTCTCCGAGGCCGTGCCGGGCCCGCGGCCGGTGGTCGGGCTGCTGGACGGGGAGGCCGTCGCGCTGGTTCCGTCCGCCGGGGAGGACGTCGCGGCGGCCGTCCAGGACGCTCTCGGCTTCCTCGCCCCCGGCCTGGCGGGCACCCGCGTGGCCGTCGGGGTGAGCGGCGCCGCCGGGCCCTCCGGCCTGCGCGGCGCCATCGAGGAGGCGCGGCACGCCCGCCGCCTCGCCGCGACCCGCCCCTCCCCCGTGTGCGTGGTCCGGCACGAGGAGCTCGCGACCCACGTGCTGCTGCTCGCCAGCGTGCCGGACGACGTCCGCCGGATGTTCCGGGAGCGCCTCCTGGACCCGCTGCACTCCTACGACGAGGTCCACGGCGCCGACCTCGTCCGGACGCTGGAGACGTTCCTGCGCAACTCCGGGTCCTGGACGCGCTGCGCCGAGGAGCTCCATCTCCACGTCAACTCGGTCCGCTACCGCGTCCAGCGCATCCAGGACCTGACCGGCCGGGACCTGTCCCGGATGGAGGACCGCGTCGACTTCTTCCTCGCCCTCCTCGTCTGACCGGAGACCGAGGGCTCCGCGCCGGACCTCTCCACGGAACACTCATGTTCATGTAATGCTGTGCGCGGAGGGCGGACCCCTCCGTCACGACCGGCGCGAGAAGGCGAGGAACGGCGTGGAGCCCTTGGCCGCGAACGACCCCCGGCAGGTCGGCCCCTTCCGGATCCTGGGACGGCTGGGGCGGGGAACGGTGGGAGAGGTCTTCCTGGGCCGCTCCCCCGGCGGCCGGCCGGTCGCCGTCAAGGTCGTGCTTCCCGGACCGGCGGGCGACGAGACGTTCCGCCGCCGCTTCCGCGCGGAGGTGGACGCCGCCCGCCGCGTGCAGGGCCTGCACACGGCGCCCGTGGTGGACGCCGGCCTCGACGCCGCCCGGCCCTGGCTGGCCACCGCCTACGTGCCGGGCCCGTCCCTGGAGGAGGCGGTGTCCGCGCACGGCCCGCTGCCCGCCGCGACGGTCGTCGCCCTCTGCGCCGGCCTCGCCGAGGGGCTCTCGGCGGTGCACCGCGCCGGGCTGGTGCACGGCGACGTCAAGCCGGGCAACGTCCTGCTGGCGTCCGGCGGGCCGCACATCGTCGACTTCGGCATCGCCCGGGCGTTCGAGGACGCCGGCACCTTCACGTCCGTGCGGATCGGCGATCCCGGCTTCAGCGCGCCGGAGCAGATCCGCGGCGACGAGCCCGGCCCCGCCGCCGACGTGTTCTCCCTGGGCTGCGTCCTCGCCTACGCGGCCACCGGCCGCCACCCGTTCGGAGGGGGGACGGCCGCGGAGGTCGTCCACCGCATGGCGCACGGCGAACCCGACCTCGCGGGCGTCCCCGAGCCGCTCGCCGGCACGATCCGGGCATGCCTGGCCAAAGACCCCGCCCGTCGGCCGGCGCCGGCGGGGCTCCTCCGGCCGGCGCGACCACCTCCCCCGGGTGCGGCACACCCTCTGCCAGTTCCAGGAGTACATCGAGAAGGCCTACGAGGTCCGGCTCACGATCATCGGCGACGCCT